>QHZV01000056.1 GCA_003224785.1 Acidobacteriota bacterium | reverse complement strand
AGTTTTGAATCGATGCGGAGCATACTGCCTCTGCCAGCACCAGCGCAGCTTTATGTCCATCAAAAGTGATCTCCCAGCTGACGACCTTTGCGGGAAACACTGTGCCATCTTTTTTCAGATATCTCCATACCGGCTCGTTTGATCTGCTACCCGGCGCGCGCAAAGCGATCTGCAGAATCTTCGGAATGTCTTCCGCAGGACGAAAATCGAGAATCGTCATCCGCAGGAACTCAGTTCGAGAGTAGCCGTAAGCCTCGGTAGCCGCGTCGTTCACCTCAAGAATCTGCAGCGTTGCCCTATCGAAGATCCACATGGGGACGGTGGGCGGCAGCAATATCACAGGGTCATCGGACGGTGATTGTTCGAGCGGAGGATGAGTGAGGGAGGGCATCCTGCTGAGTATTTCGGCGGAAAGTTGCGCCAACTTTAGCCGTATTCAGCGGAAAGCCAAGGTGATAACGCTTGGAAGATGTTGTTAAGAGCCAAGAGCTAAGAGCTGCTTTTTAAGCCAGGCACCGGAGACCCACTGCACACGTAAGAGCCCGGTACCGTTGCTTCCTTCCGGACCTGGCGGGTTTTGCGGGAAAACGTCGCGCGGGACCGATGCCTGACAGGTCGATTCTAACATCGGGCTTGGAGGGAGGCTGGCCCCTACCCCTTCCCGCTTTGCATCATCACTAGTGGGGCAGCCCCACCCCTTGCGGTTTTCAAAGCGTGGGGATTTCCACTACCCCATCTTCCGTACCCTTTACCTTTGCCCGAAAAACCTTAACAATACCCATATCCCATGGCAGATGTCGGACATACCGGGAACGGGCAGACCGGGGAAGTCACGCTGGCGGCGGCCATTCGCCGCTATTTCGAGGTAGTGCTATACCTGCTGATTTTCACCGGATTTGGGACGCTAGCCTCAACTGGAACTCTGGACTTGCCAACTGTAGTGCTGGTCAGTGGCGCGCTGCTGTTTCGCGGATACGTGCTGGCGCGGCGAAAACAGGTGCGGCTCTCAGAGAGGTGGACCAACCTGCTGACCATTGCGTGTTTCGGATTCTTTGTCGCCGACGAGTTCGTAATCTCGCGGACGTTTTTGCCATCCGCCGTGCACCTGGTTCTGTTCGTCATGCTGGTGCGGCTTTTTTCCGCGCAGAAAGACCGTGATCATTACCTGCTTGCGGTGCTGTCGTTTCTGATGGTGCTCTCAGCAGCGGTGCTGACTGTTGACAGCACATTCCTGGTGGCGCTGGGCGGATTTGTGCTGCTCGCCGTGACGACGTTTATCTTGATGGAAATGATTCACTCGTCTTCGCGCGCGCCGGTGCAAGCGCGCGATCCGAATGTGCATCATGCTTATCGAAAGCTCTCGTACGCAATCGCAACTATTGCGCCGGTTTTACTGCTGCTGATTTTTACTGGCGGCGCGGTGATTTTCTTTTTTCTGCCACGCATCTCTGCCGGATATCTCAGCTCCTATACCGGGGCCAACGATTTCAGCACAGGATTTTCCGACCGGGTAGAGCTGGGGCGGATTGGTCAGATTCAGCAATCGAAGACAGTAATGCTGCATGTGCAGATTGCTGGAGATACGACTGGAGGTTCTCCGCTGAAGCTGCGCGGAGTTGTGCTGAATAGTTTTGATGGGCGGACTTGGTCGAACACTCGCAACAAAGTTCCGCTATTGCGCGGATCGGACGGGCAGTTCGATTTGGCTTCGCACGAACCTAAAACTTTGGCGGCGCAAGGGGCGCGGATTCATTATCGAGTGATGTTGGAGCCGTTTCTCAGCGAAGTGTTTTTCCTGCTCGCCAACCCGCAGAAACTGGACGGGAATTATCGCGCGATTGGTCAGGACACTGCGGGAAACGTGTTTGATCTGGACCTCGAGCATCCAGTAACGCGGTATGAGGCGGAGTCGCAAATTCGGCTGGCGGGATCGCGCGCGCATGCTGCGAGCACGAACATTTCGGATCTGGGGAGCTACTTGCTGTTGCCCACATTTGATCCGCGGGTGAGGGCGCTTGCGGAGCAGATCACGGCCAAGAGCTCCACGCCTGCAGAAAAAGCGGCGTCCATTGAAAACTACTTGCGAATGCACTATGGATATACGCTGCAGCTTCCGAAGACGATGCCACGCGATCCGATTGCGAATTTTTTATTCGAACGGCGGCAGGGGCATTGCGAATATTTTGCTTCGTCGATGGCGATCATGCTGCGAACGATTGGAATTCCGTCGCGTGTTGTCAACGGTTTTTCCGACGGAGAGTTCAACGAGATTACGTCCGAATATGTAGTTCGCGCCAGCGATGCGCATTCGTGGGTTGAAGCTTATCTTCCCGGTGAAGGCTGGGTGGAGTTCGATCCCACGCCTTCGGGGAGCGTAGAGGCGCATGCGAGCTGGAGCCGGCTCATGCAATATATGGACGCAATGCAGTCGTTCTGGCGCGAATGGGTGGTGAATTATGACTTCGGCCATCAGTTGCGGCTAACGCAGGAAGCCAACCGTGGCAGCAGGGAACTCGTGGGTAAGGCGCAATCCTGGGGGCATGAGAAATATCAAAAGCTTCTGGATTGGGCGCGGAGAACCGAGGACCGCATTGGCGACTCGACCGTGAAATGGGGATTGCGCGCGCTGGCGACGCTTGTGCTCGCTTTGGTAGCAGCAAGTGTTCCGCGCGTGATGCAGTTGGTGCGGCGTTTCAGGGTTGCGCGGCGTCCGGAGAGGTCGCCGCAGGTGGCTGCGACGATCTGGTATGAGCGAATGCTGAAGCAGACTGCCGGGCGCGGGTGGGAAAAGTCTCCAGCGCAAACACCGGAAGAATTCGCGGTCGAAATTAGCGATCGAGAGCTGCAGAGGCGGGTTGCGAATTTCATCGAGCGTTACGAGAGTGCACGTTTCGGAAAATCAGCTGAGGATGCGGAGCAGTTGCCGGCGCTCTTCGAGGAAATCAAGGATTCGCGCAAGACGCATTCGGTAGAGATGTAGCGGAGCACCCGGGCAGAGTTAGAAGC
>QHZV01000055.1 GCA_003224785.1 Acidobacteriota bacterium | reverse complement strand
GCGCGAGGAGGGCGTACCCGGCTGGAAAGAGTTCCAAGCCAGCGCGAACCCTCAACTCGATGCCCAGGGCCAGCCCGTTCTTCAGGCGAATGTGAGTGGGCATACGGTCCGGATCGGCATGAGCCGCGAGAATGCGTTCCGTCTCAGCACTCCACCCGAATTAGTTCAGGACATGATGCTGACCAGACTGGAGCAGGAGCTCAAACCCAAGTCCCCGCACATTTCGAAGCGCCAGGTAGAGAGCGAGTGGAAGCTGCTGCAACGAGCTCTCGATGAGCGCAATGCGGAGATGGTGAGGTGTGTCATCCCGAATCCGTACGCCAACGGCGGGAAGAGGGCTCTACGCACGGTTGTGCTACCGATGCTGCAAGAAGGAGCTAGGAGATCGCCCGAGTACGTCCGTGGCAATCCCGTGCGCATGGTAAGGTCTCTCTCTCGCCCGCTTTCAGCGTGCGAGTTCGAGATGACACGATTTTCGGCATGTCATTTTCGGCATGTCAATCGATCGGCGGGTTTTGTTTTCTAGCGCCGAACTTTTCTCCTACGACATTCAGATTGCGGTCAATCTCGATCGTGCATGAAAGCGCACTGCCGCCGCGCATTCGCGCATAGTCGTAACGCAAATCTTTGAAGCGAACCACAGCATCTTCACCCGAAATGCTTTCTGTGATCCACGGATATTGTGCCCAGTCGAGATACACCCGTCCCGCATACGACCGCTTCGCGACAAGCGTCGCCGGCGTTTCCGGTTTCTTATAAAAAAATCGGAGCTCTGTCATATCCAGCTTGCCGCTTCGCACATCAATGTCGGAGCTGGCGAAAAACTCATTCGTTTCCGCCACCGCATACCAGCGAGACACGCTCCACATGTATGGAAAGGCAGATACACGAGCGGGCGCACTGAAATTGAAATGCATCGTCTTCAGTTCGTGGACTGCGTGCCGGTGCTCATGATCACGAATTGCGTATAGCGAACCGATTCCAATCAAGGCCAGAAGCGCCGCGCTTCGTCCGTGAGGCAACGGCTCGCCGCGAGAGAAGAGTTCCGGCAGCACCAAGCCCGAAAGCAAAAAGATGTACAGTGCCGGTTCGATGATGGAAACGATGTCCCATGAGTACCACTTCTCCCAGAAAGGCCAGAACGGGCGCACGCCATAGTTATTCGTAAAATCGAGCAGGATGTGGCTGAGTCCCGCAATATAGGCAAACAGAAATAGCAGTCCCCATCGTGGCGGCAATCCCGGAATATTCGTTTTACGTCCACGCACACGCCAGATCAAATACACGAAGCCGACGACGAGAGCCGATGTGAGAATCAGACCCAGGAACGAATGCGTGAACCCGCGATGGTGCGCAAATCCATATACAGGGCCTTTGATCAAACTGACGACATCGAGGTCGGGAGCCTCAGCAGCGAGCGTCATGGTTGCCGTAGCCAGTGCCGTCTTGCGGTTGAATCCGGCGCGAGCGAGAACAGCGCCAGTCAGGAAATGGGTGAGGGGTTCCAAATCAAACTTGTAACACACTCGAATCTACTTTAATGGTTGTGGGCGAAACGGCGTCTCGCTCGTCCAGTTGGGCCACGTACTTCACGAACGCTGATCGCCGATCATCCGCCACGCCATTCCGGCACTGGCCATAGACAATCCCGCGCAAACCAACATGATCACGCGGAATCCGTACACGAACGCTTGCGAAAGCACCGTTTTGATCGCGGCGCTGGCAGCAGCATCTACACCAGCAGGTACCGGCATGCCCGCGAGCCTGGTCTCATTCGATTGAATCTCGTGAACAGCGTTGGGCGGCAGTGAAATCGTCTCAAGCTGGACATTCAATCGTGAGGTGAATGCGCTGACCATCACAACGCCGAGGACCGCGATTGCGAGCACGCCCGCCACACGCGCTACGGCATTGTTGATTCCAGATGCGACGCCCACGTGCTCCTGATTGACGGAATTCATGACCACCGTCGTGAGCGGAGCAACAGTCACTGCCATTCCAAGACCCAACACACACATTGCCGGGAAAAATGTTTCCCAGTAACTACCCCCAACCGCTGGCAGCGCAACCAGCAGAAATCCGACAGTGGCGATAAGTGGGCCAAGGATCAGCGGCAGCTTCGGCCCGTAATGTCCGATTAATCCGCCGGACCAGCGCGACAGCACGAACATGAGCAGGATGAATGGCAGCGCGGCAGCTCCTGCTCTGGTCGCCGAGTAGCCCTGCACTTGTATCAGGTCCAATGGGAACAGGAAGAAAAAAATTCCCAATGCTGCATATAGAAACAACGTGAGCAGGTTCGCTCCACGAAAAGCGCTTGCGTTGAAAAGCGCCAGCGGAAGCATGGGCGATTTCTCCTTCCGCTCAATCTGGATGAAGCTTCCCATCGCGAGGACACCCACCGCGAGGCTCGCAATAACCAGCGGGTTGCGCCAGCCGAGATTCGCTGACTCGATGAATCCGGTCACCAGACCACCCAGACCGATGGTCGCCGCCAAAGCGCCCAGCCAATCTATTCGCTGCGCCTCGGTTCCCCTCGTTTCCGGAATCCGCCACAGCGAAATGGCAATCACCGCGGCGGCAAGTGGGACATTGATCAAGAATGCCCACCGCCAGGACGCGTGCTCGATCAGCCACCCGCCCATAACCGGTCCGATAGCCGTGGTGATCGCACTGAAACCCGACCACGTGCCGATGGCTTTGCCGCGGGACTTCTCGTCGAAACAGGCGCTGATGATTGCTAAGCTGCCGGGCGTCAGAAACGCCGCCCCAATTCCTTGAACGCTGCGGGCGATCACCAGTTCGCCAATACTCTGTGCCAGCCCGCATCCGATAGACGCAAGGGCGAAAATTGCCACGCCGCTCAGGAACACCCGTCTCCTCCCTAACAAATCTCCCAGCGCACCGCCAACGAGGATCAACGCGCCCAGGAGTAGTCCGTAGGATTCGACCACCCACTGCACGCCAACCACGTTTGCGCCGAGGCTGCGCTGCAATGCAGGCAGCGCAACATTGACCACAGTGCCGTCTATAAAGGCCATGCTCGATGCGAGAATTGTCGCCGCCAGAACCCACGGCGCGGCTTGTTCGTCACAAGCATGTTTGGCTGGTACATTTCTTTCCATGGGGGTCTTGTCAGTGGCCGTTTTCACGATTCGCTTTTAAACAATCATTTATGGATGCGATTGGGTGCGAGGTGGGTTCGCACTCGGAACCACTGACTGCCTAGCTCAAAATCCGTTTGTTCAGGAGAGGTTGCAAAAATATGGCTGGATTCTAAAGCGAGCGCCTGCTGCTCCCACTACAATGCCTATGCAAATCGTGCGTAGAAAAAATATTTCTTGAAGCGGAGGAGCCATGGAGTTTGTGCTGTTTGAGGATGTGAACGGCCAGGAAGTATTCGTGAATCCCAAACGAGTGGTTTGGGTTAGAGAGTATGGCGATAAGAATACGGTCATCAGCTGCGGGACCGACGACAAATTCACCGTACGACTCTCTCCAGCACAAGCCGTGAGCGCTTTGGGTATTTCAGTCCGCTGAAATCACGCCTCGCCAGCCGCATAGCGATTCGTTCGGGAATCGGGGCACGGCGGGAGTCTGCTGGAAATAAGACAGGACACCAGTCAACTCAGCGAAAACGCGGCTTATCTGAATTACGCCTTAACTTCGACTTGCATCCAAGATGCTGTCGGTGAACGGCATCATGAGAAGAGTTCGAGTCCTGGCGCTTGTCTTCATTGGCATGCTCGGAAATCTCGCTCGAGCGAGCGACGCTGGTTTAACTCACCCTGGTTCGGGCATGCTTAGCCAAACCCAGCCGACGGGAACCATTCCGCCGCAAGTCGATCCC
>QHZV01000054.1 GCA_003224785.1 Acidobacteriota bacterium | reverse complement strand
TGGTGCTCACGCTGATTTTTCTGTTGACCTCGATGTCGAGACCTCCTGAATTGAGTTTGTCGGTGATCTGCTGATGGAGTTCAGGTGGAAGCCGGTCCATGAGAGTTGATAGAAGTTTCGATTCGATCAGATTTTCGAGGTGCTCGCTGGTAGATCCTTCAATCGGCTCGTGAGTAGAACTGGCGGATTGCGCATCGCCGTGGTGAATGATGAAGCCGCCGCCAGGCTTGGCTTCCACGTGATAATGCAGCTTTAAATCGTTGGTTGCCAACGCTGATTTCAGAGCGGGGAATTGGGTCCCCAGACTGGCGGAGATGGTTGCCTGGATCTTCTTCTGGACCTCTTCGCGAGTGGCGCGTTCGATCGCCGGGGCGCTTGGATCTTTGCAGGTCGCGATGAAACCGCCGCCCGGTTTCGGTTCAATTCGATAAACGATTCTGCTGAGGACGGTTTTGAAGTCCATGGCTTTGAGTGGATTGTACAGAACTGAACAGCGGTCAGCTGTCATGAAAAAACATTGGGCGCACATACCCGCTTCTCGCAAAACGACCGAGAAGTGGGGCACCCCTCAGCCGAGCTAGTCCCATGAAGTTCTAATCAGATCCGTTAACGTCTGCGAAGAGGTCGTTTTCAGATGAATGCGCTCCTGGCCTCACCGACGCAGCCAGGTGGAACATCTCCCGGCGGCCCTGTTTACGCGCGTTCTCTTCAAAAAGCGGCCACAGCGGTGACTGCGTCTTGTGCGCTTTAAATGCCGAGATTTTCGTTTCGAGGTGATCGCCGATATCGACGATCGCGGTTGGCGGCGGGAACGAGATCGGTTGACGGTTAGGCAAGGCGAATTCCGCGCTGGAATAATAAAGTTTTTGCGTGCAGTGCGGAACGAGCCCGCTTTCAAGTTGATCGGAATAGCGGTTGGCGCGGCCGGCCCAATGAAAAGCAAGGGTTGCGAACACTCCGGCCATAGAGTGATCGGGATGGCCGGTGACCCCACCTTCCGCGCCGAAAGTCAGTAGCAAGTGGGGACGAAGTTGGCGGATGCGCAGCGTGAGTTCATAAACCACGCGATTGAATTCCTGACGATGCAGCTGGCCATCGGGATAATCGAGAATGATCGGCTGCGAGACCCGCAGGATTGCGCAAGATGCGGCGAATTCCTGACGACGAATGTCGGCCAACTCGCGATCAGACTTAGCGTCGCCGCGATTGGTTGCGGCCTGACCCGGCGTGAGGCAGATGACAGAGGTTTCGATGCCGCGGTCGTGACAGACGCTCAAGATTCCGCCGAAGTTACCGGCTTCATCGTCAGGGTGCGCGGTAATGCACATCAGGCGAAACATGCGCAGATTGTAGCGGATATGCAGAGAACGGCAGAAATTGTGCAAAGCCTTGCGGCAAGAAAGATTGTTTCAGGAAAAGGAAACATCAGCACTAGAATGAGAATCCGAAGTTGCTGCTTATGCATGTACTGATCACGTCCGACACGATGAACGGAATCTGGACCTACACGCGTGAACTCGCGTGCGGCCTGATTGCGCGCGGATTTCGCGTAACGCTGGTCAGTTTCGGCGAGATTCCGATGCCGGAGCAAACGGCATGGATGGACCGCTTCGAGGAAGCTTCCGAATTTTTGTGCGCTCTGGTGAAGGACACGAAGCCGGACCTGCTGCACCTGAATCACTTATGTTATGGCGCGTTATCCGTCCCTGTTCCGCGAATAGTTGTCGCGCACGGAGACATGGTGACGTGGTGGAGGGCGGTGCACGGACGCGAGCCAAAAGAGAGCGCGTGGCTCAAGTGGTATCGAAAAACGATTTCGCATGCGGTGGCAGAGGCAGACGCAGTGGTGGCGCCGAGTGAGTGGATGCAATGCGCCGTGCGGTCGTCTTATGGTGCTGCGGCGCGCGAATCGGTGATTCATCATGGACGCAACCCGGTGCTCTTCAATCCTTATATTCAGAAAGAAGACTCGGTGCTCGCGATTGGGCGGCTCGTCGATCCCGCAAAACAAGTGAGCTTGCTGACGCTACAAAAGCAGACCGTGCCTGTATGCATTGTGGGCGCAGAGAATGCGGATCACCGACCGCAGGCATTAATGCGTACGGACGTGAAATTCAGTGATGGGAACAGCGGAGTCGCGGTTCGAGGTGCGCAGACGGAGTCGCAGTTGCGGCTGCTTTACAGCAAAGCCGCCATGTATGCGGGAACAGCCCGCTATGAACCTTCGGGAATGACAATGATTGAAGCAGCGCTCTCGCGATGTGCGCTAATTTTGAATGACATTCCGGCGCTGCGGGAAATTTGGGGCCAGGCAGCAGTTTACTTTCGAACCAACGATGCCGACAGTCTGGCCGAAGCGGTGCGCATTCTGAGTGGCGACCTCCAGATGCGACGCAATTTTGCTAATCGAGCGTTTCAGCGCGCACGCGAGTGCTTCAATGCTCACCGAATGACGGACAATTACATTCAGCTGTATCGCAAGGTCGCAAGCCAGCAGGCTTGGGCAGCGTAAGCGCCTAAATTATTAACGGCAGGAGCAGAGTAGAGCCGGCGATCGCGGAGAGAAAATCTCAACGCGACGCCACTCACGAGTGGCGGCTGACGTTCTGAAACTGATATCTTCATCTCTGTACTTCCCAAACAACAATTCAAGATTCAGCTGGAGCGAGCATGCCTGCGATAAAAATCACAGTCCGAAAAAATGGCCCTTACCGCGTTGAAGCGCCCGAGGGATCAGTGGAACTGGTGGATGCGGACGGAAACAAGTTCGATCTGACCGGCAAGCCGGCGTTTTCTTTGTGCCGCTGCGGTGGGTCCGTTAATAAACCATTCTGCGATGGCACACACAGCAAAATCGGTTTCCAAGGCGCAGAGTTGGCGGTGAAAAAAGCGGAGGACGGAAGTACTATTCAGAATCCGTAGCGCCTGAAGGCCGAGTTGTAGAGTCCCCACATGGCTGACCCAAACGATAAAGACCTGGGAATGGACCGCGGCATCACCCGGCGGGATTTTCTAAACGGAGTAGCCGTCACTGCCGGAGCTTCGATCCTTCCTCCACACCTGGCGGCGGCGCTTCAACACGATCTCGATCCCGAAAAATCTCCGGAATACTATCCGCCGGCGCTGACCGGGTTGCGGGGCAGCCATGTAGGCGCGTTCGAAGTGGCGCACAGTTTGCGCGATGGAGATTTTTGGCAGAAAGCAGGGAAGCCCGCTGAGACAGGCGAGACGTTCGATCTGATCATCGTGGGCGGCGGCATCAGCGGCTTATCTGCCGCATATTTTTTTCGCAAGGCGAATCCCAATGCGCGAATCCTGATTATCGAGAACCACGATGATTTCGGAGGACATGCGAAGCGCAACGAGTTTACGGTCGGCGACCGCAAGTTGCTCGGCTATGGTGGATCGTTCTCTATCGAGAGCCCAGCGCCTTACAGTGCGGTCGCCAAGGGGCTGATTCAAGAGCTCGGAATCGATGTTGCCAGCTTTCCGAAGCACATCGCTAGAGAGGTCTACAGCTCTGCAGGGCTCGTTCCAAGCGTTTTTTTTGATAAGGAAACATTCGGCTCCGACGTGCTGACGGTTAATCCGCTCCCGGTTGGGGGCTCGCATAACGAAGGCGACGACACACCGGAGCGGCAGAAAATATGGGAGCGCTTTCTGAAGGACGCTCCGCTTTCGGAAGCAGCGAAACACGATCTAATGTCGCTGCGCCATGGCGCTGATTATTTTCCCGGATTAACATCGAATGAGAAGAAAGCGCGGCTGGCAAGGATCAGTTACGCCAACTATCTGACTGAGATCGCGCATGTTGATCCTCAAATTGTGAAGTTATACCAGAATGCTCCGCAAGCGTTATTTGGATTGGGGATTGATGCGGTTTCTGCGCAAGACGCCTGGGGATTTGGCTTCATGGGCTTTCGCGGATTGAATCTGGAACCGGGTCCAGGCAAAGGAATGAACCGCGACGTAATTCCAAATGAAGAGGCGGAGAGTTACTTCTTTCATTTTCCGGATGGGAATGCATCCATCGCAAGATTGCTGGTGCGACGGTTGGTGCCGGAAGTTTTGCCGGGAAATTCTGTCGAGGACCTGATCACGACCAAGGCGAATTACGCAAAGCTCGACGTTGAATCCTCGCCAGTTCGCATTCGCTTGAACAGCACTGCAGTTCGAGTGCGACACGAAGGCGAGGCCGCGTCAGCGAAGCAAGTCGAAATTACGTATTCGCGTTTGGGCAAGCTTTACACGGTCCGCGCGCCCTTTGCGGTGCTTGCCTGTTGGAACATGGTGATTCCGTATATTTGCGCAGAGCTGCCCGAGAAGCAGAAAGAAGCACTGCATTCAGAGGCGAAGGTGCCGCTGCTTTATACGAATGTCGCGCTGCGAAATTGGACTGCGTTCCAGAAATTGGGCGCGATGGCCGTTTATGCGCCGAGTTGCTATCACACGTATTTCCGTCTCGATTTGCCGGTAAGCATCGGCGATTACCATTGCGCCACTCAACCCGATCAACCGATCGTCATTCACATGCTTAAGACTCCTTGTCGGCCCGGCCTTCCGGCGCGCGATCAGCACCGCATGGGCCGTATTGAATTGTTCACGACTGAGTTTGAAACCATCGAGCGCAAGATCCGCGAACAACTCGGACGAACTTTGGGGCCTGGTGGCTTTGATCCCGCGCGGGACATTGCGGCAATTACTGTGAATCGCTGGCCTCATGGCTACGCGTACGAATACAACTCGCTCTGGGACAAATTCTGGCTGGAGGGCGGAGAGCTTCCCTGCGAGCTCGCGCGCAAGCCCCACGGCAGGATTGCCATTGCGAATGCTGACGCCGGCGCTTATGCCTATGTGGATGGCGCCATTGATCAGGCATGGCGTGCGGTGGGCGAGATTCTGAAAGCCTGAGAAGTTCCAGCAAGTTCCTAACCGCAAAACGAAAAGCTCTTAACCGCAGAGTTCGCGGAGACCACGTGCAGGGCTCAGAGAAATCGAGAGTTTCGCGGCGATGATGCCCGCGAACCCAAAAATCAATCTCTCGGCTGCATTGCCCCAATCGCTTTTCGTGAGCTGCTCCTGTTATGCTGCGCCGTGTGAAACGGCCATCCATTGCGATCGTTGGACCGGGACGGCTGGGAACAGCGTTGGCGATTTCTCTCAGACGATCCGGCTACAACATTAGAGAGATTATCGCGCGACAGGGCAGCAAGTCGTATGCGTCTGCAAAGAAACTGGCGCGGGAAGTTGGCTCACTCGCCTCAATACCTGCTGTAGAACGCCAATGTCGCATTGCACTCGAGCGGCGTCCTCCCTAGCGCTGCACTGCAGGTTCTTCGAAAACGGGGCGCGAATGTTGCTTCTGCGCACCCGCTTATGACATTTGTGCACTCATTAGTTCCCGATCTTTCAGGCGTGTTGTTCGCAGCAGAAGGCGATGCGGCGGCGCTTCGGGTTGTGCGCGGCATCGTTCGTGATTTGGGCGGAGAAATGATGGTCTTACGAAAACAAGACAAAGCCGCATACCACGCCTTTGCCACCATGATCTGCCCGCTCTTGCTGGCTCTGCTTGCGAGCGCTGAAAAAGTTGCCGGCGTTGCTGGAATCACTCCGAACCAGGCGCGCCAGAGTATGCTGCCGATCGTT
>QHZV01000053.1 GCA_003224785.1 Acidobacteriota bacterium | reverse complement strand
CGATGCGCTGCTCAGTGTGGCTCAGCCGTGCCAGTATCATAGGCGCAGAGATCTCCAGCCCCAAGAAGATCGACACCAAGCCGCCCAGCAGCGCGACAATTCCTTTCCCCGCGCTAACCGGACCGCGCTTCATCGCTGTAGCAAGGTTTCCGCCGACTTTAGAATTGGAAATAGATAAAGGCATTCGCCTGGTTCGCTCCCAAAAATGCGATGATCAGCGCGCACGCAAGTCCGAATGCAACCCGCGGGCGTACTGAAGCCGAGGCAAAGAAATATTCGTCCCCGGAAGATTCCAAATAAAGATCAAGCAGCAATAACGGCAACGAGAACAGCGCCAGGAAGAAGAAGGCCGAAGGAAACTCTGGCCTCCAGCTCCAGCTCCCAAATCCTTTCAACATCGCCCAGGCAGCCGAGAGCGATTGGGCTCGGAAGAAAATCCATGCAAGGCAAACTACGTGGAAAATGAAAATCCGCCGCAGCCATTTCCAAACTACGCCCGCGCGTGCGGCAGCTTCATTCCTGAATTTCCGTTCCGCGGAAAGTCCGCCGCCGTGCAAACCGCCCCAAATCACAAAACTCCAATTGGCCCCATGCCAGAGCCCGCCCAACAGCATCGTCAGCATCAGATTGCGATAAGTTTTGCGTTCACCATGACGATTTCCGCCCAGCGGAATATAAAGATAGTCCCGCAGCCAAGTGCTTAGGCTGATATGCCAGCGGCGCCAGAAATCCTGAATACTCTCCGCGAAATAAGGCTGCCGGAAGTTGACCATGAAGTGAAATCCCATGAGTTGCGCGCAGCCACGCGCGATGCTGCTGTAGCCGCTAAAGTCTCCATATATCTGCCACGCAAATGCATACATGCCAAGCAAGGCCACCGGCAGACTAGGCTTGCCGAACGATCCTCCAAAGGCGGCGTTGGCGATGAGGGCACAGTTATCGGCAATAACGCATTTTCGAAACAGACCTTCGAGGATCAGTAGCAACCCGGAAAATGCATTCTCCGAATCCCACTCTCGCGCTTTTTGTACTTGTGGCAAAAGATGCGAAGGCCGCTGAATTGGCCCGGCGATCAGATGCGGGAACAGACTGATAAATAATCCGTAATCCAAAAAAGACCGCGACGCCGGCAGCTTTCCCGAGTACACATCCACGATGTATGCGACTTCCTGAAACGTGTAAAACGAAATTCCAGGCGGAAGAATGATTCGCAAGACCGGCAGCGAGGCATGTATGCCGATGCCGGATAATGCGCCCACTAGAGAGTCTGCAAAAAAATTGAAATACTTGAAAAATCCAAGAATCGAAAAGTTGATAATTAGCGAGAGGACCAGCAAACTTTTGCGAACTCGAGGGTCTTCAGTATCGGCGATCTTGATCGCGATCATCAGTAATAGGAAACGCCAGTCCCACCAGCCATAAAAAAAGTAACTGGCGACCAGCAAAAATCTACTCTGGCGGCGGAACTTCAGGCACCAATAGCCCGCGACCACTACGGTCAGGAAGAAAATGAATATGGGAGTATCGAAGAGCATGAATTGCGCACGTCGTCTTAGCGGTTCACTGCCTCGACGACCTCCAACCGTGACTCCTTTGAGAAATTGATCCTTACTAGGCCGGTTTGCAAGCGCAAACCAGCAATCTTGAATTCGGCGTCAGCTTCATCAGGAATTTTTCCAGCCTTGCCGCTTTCCGCATAAAGGGTCGTTGTTGACGCAGACCCGAGGCCTTGTGAACCTTCAACCCGCACTCACTTAGCAACCGAACCAGCCGTGCTAACGTGTTTGCTCGATAGCGCACTGGGAAAATGTCCTGCGGCGGCCGACTGTCGGAAGTATGAACCAGCCGCAAGCGCAACTTCTCAGGCAGAAGTTTCGTGGCAACGGCATTCGCGATGATTCCGTAATTCAGCAGGTTTGGCGTATTGATAACCACAGCCCCGCCCGGCCTCAAGCAACGGGCAATCTCAGCGAATGCTCTGGCTGGATCGTCCAAATGCTCCACCACCATGTTGCACGTGACCAGATCAAGACTGGCGTCTGCGAGCGGCAGGGCATTAATCGAGCCCTCCAAAAGCTGCGGAATATTTCGGTGATGGCTCACTACCATGTCCATGCCGAAAATCGTGCCGCACTGCGCTACCAGCCAGTCTTCGATCGCCTCCATATCATCTTCCAGCAATCTCCATCCACAGCCCGCGTCAAGCCACCGGGCCGTGGGGTGCAGGTGTTCAGCTATGGCCTGAGCATAGGCCTCCGACTGTGCTGCCCAGCTTGCACCCGTAAATGGTCCTGGCGCTTTCGGTCCTTGGTTCTGGGCGAGCGGGTGCATCTCTTCAGTTATCACTTCAGCCTCGGAAGCGGAAAGCGTCTCATAGTTGTGGTTCCGGTTTACGGGTTGACCAGCATCCTTCCTCGGTTCACGAATGTCGGTGAGAGTTGGCCAACTGGTTTTTGCAGCTGAGGACTCGAACTCGCAACAGCAGCGCGATCATTTGCCTGAACATACGCAAGTAATGTGGATGTGTAGGCCACCGCGAAAAAGGGGAAGAACTGATAGGCCTCAGGTGAAAATAACGCTCCAACAATAAATCCCACCAGTACGCTGTTCAAAGCTCCAATGAACAACTTGAATTCTGGAGTCAGGCCTTTGCGCTTGCTTAACCTTCTGAGGTTAAGAAACCCGCGAGCGAAAAACGCCAAAAATAAGATGAAGCAAGGAATTCCCCCCTCAACCGCAATCTGCAAGTACGTCATATGCACTTCCAGCCAAACGGTCGAGTAAATCTCGAAATTCATGGTACCGATCCCCAGAATTGGATAGTGCTCAATGCCTTCGATTGCCTTGTCAATCACGAATTGGCGCTGCTCAACCGAAGCCTCAGCCCGCATTTCCTCTAAAGGATGTCTGCCTTTGTTCCCGCCCCACAGAGTACTCAAGCGGTCCATCATGGGCCCGCCTGCCACAACAAGCAGGACGATCCCTGCAAAACCGGTGGCAGCGATCAAGTAGAAGCGCTTGCCCTTTACTCCGAAGTGCCAAAGACAAACCACCGCCGTACACAAAAAGGTAATCAATCCCCCCCGCGAGGCGGTCATCATGAGGGCCGCTCCCATGGCGACCATGCCACCGGCCCACAACATTTTCCGAAACTTGCTGCGTGTACTCAGAAAAAACATTAGGCACAAAGGGAACGACAACGCGATAGCAAATGCCAAATCATTCGAATTCGAATACATACCGCCTAGGACGCCTTCCAACCGCACCGTGTGACGGCCCTTCACCATGGAAAGAATACTTATGAGCGGAACTGAAGCCGCCTGAATGAAAACAATTCGCCGGAATCTCGAAAGGTCCGTCACCAGCAAAAATGTGAGTATCCAAATCACCCAGACTTTTGCGAAGTCCATGGTTCTTGAAATGGCGCCCCCCCTCCATACTGGGGAGATCGCCGAGGAAGCGAAGAGGATCAAAATTATGGCGAGCAGCAAATGTGCTTCGACGGGAAGCTCGCGAAATTTACGTCTGCCCTTTGCCGAGCCGAATATGAACGCGAGTACGGCACCAACGCTGGTGATCTTGGCCAAGGGGAGAAACGCCATACCGCCAACCCAGTCTTCAGGCCGGGCGCAATACACCAGATAAAAGGCGCTTAACCAGAAGAAAGCCATGCCCGCGCCCTTCACGCCTCTTTTTTCCTGCGTCGAATTCATCACCGCGCTAGTCGACACTTCCCACCACCTGCACACTTGCCCGGGCGTTCTCCGCTGGTCGTGATGACGACCAGGCGATCTTTCGGCGTAAAACGAAGTTTAGGAATGCAACAGCGGCCGCGGTATTGAGCACGATGAAAGTACGCGAAGCGTCAGCCATCCGCGCCAACGGTCCTCTCGCCAGGTTCAATAACGCAAGCATGCCCAGCGCGTAGAATGCTACTTGCAGGGCCAATGCAATGCGATAAAACAACTGCTGCAGGAGAATTGGAGAAATGAATGCCGCCAGCAAAACGAACGGAGCCACCAGGCGAAGCAGCTTATGACTTGCAAATTCGAACCGCAACGGATTCTGCGCGGTCAGCAGCCATGGCGCTAGCTGCAGCAGCTGATAATTCCCGCTGAGCGTCCGCACTTTCCTGGAGAATTCTTGCTCGGCTCCCTGGTCGGCGACATCCCAGGCGCGCGCCTCGGGAACGAAAATCACCCGAAAGCCTTGACGCGCGACATGCATTGGGACGTAAACGTCGTCGAGGATTGTATCCGCCGGGACCGGCACCAGGAGCGTTCGTCTTACTGCGTAGAGCGCGCCGGTGGCCCCCACAACCGAACCCGAGGCAGACTCCATTTCGCGGACCTTCTTCTCGATCCGCCAGTACAGGCCCATTCCGCGCGCCGTCTCGCCACCACTCGGATCGCCAAGCATTAGTTCGCCGCTACCGCAGCCAACCTTAGGATCGGAAAATTTTCCCGCCAGGAGTCTTACAGCCCCGGCCTCAATTTGCTGCCGTGCGTCGGTAAACACAATAATTTCGCCACGAGCTGTAGCAATCGCATCATTCAGGCAAGCGGCCTTGCCTCGCGATTCTGGCTTGAAAACGATTCGCACCCGGCAATCCGCCGAGTGGTAGTTCAGGATTTGGTTTGTCGCGTCAGAGGAACCATCCGAAACGACTATAATCTCACTCAGCTCGTGTGGATAATCCAGGTCCAGCAAGTTCTTCAGCTTGCGTTCAAGAACTCCGGCTTCGTTACGGACGACTATCACAACCGAAATCGAAGGCGTAGATGCTTCAGCCGTTACTGGAATTTGACGTAGCCGCGAGCGCAGCCACAACCATGCCGGATACCCGCAGTAGGTGTACGCCACAATAGCCGCCGAACTCCAGAAAACCCACTTCATGCCGCGCACCCGCTCATTGCGCACCTCGGCCGATCAGTACAATTTTGATCGTCTGGAACATGATCATGATGTCCAGGCCGGCAGACATATTCTTGATGATGGTATTGCCGTATTTGTATCTCACCTGCGCCCATCCGGTAATACCGGGCCGCACCGCGTTGCGCACCGTGTAGAACGGGATTTCATTCGCCAGCATTTCCACAAATTCCGGACGCTCCGGTCGTGGGCCGACAAAACTCATGTCGCCCTTAAGCACACACCAAAGCTGAGGAAGTTCGTCCAGGCGTGTTGTACGCAGAAATTTCCCTACCTTCGTAATTCGCGGATCGTCATCCAACGCCCAGGTGGCTCCGGTGTCGGCCTCAGCGTCCTGGCGCATGGTTCGAAACTTGTAACAATGAAAAACTTTCCCCGCCAGCCCAACCCGTTTTTGCCGGTACAACACCGGGCCGCGGGAGTCTAGCTTGATGGCAAGAATTACGAATGGGAGGATTGGGAGAACGATCAGAAGAAGCACCCCAGCAGCTATCACAGCCAGGATGCGGCGCAGCAACAGGAATCCGGCGCTGAAGCGAAAACCTTCGGCAAAAATCAGCCAGCTCGGATAAAGATTGTCCAGTTCAATCCTGCCTGATATTTTTTCCAGCCAGGAAGTGGCCTCTTCAATCTTTATGCCGCTCAATCTCAGTTGCAGCATTTCCATCACCGGGAGAGTGCCGCGCCGGTCCGACATAGCCACAATGACGCGATGAACGCCCTGCTCTCGAATCAGTTCCATCAGGTGCAAGGCGATCGCCTCGCGTGTCAGCTCGCCTTCCACGTTTCCGCTCCAACCGGAAACCTGAATGCCCAGCTCCGACCGCGTGCGCAAACCATTCACCAGCCGTTGAGCACGTTCTCCAGTTCCAAGCACATAGACTCGCTCACGCAGATACGGACGTTGCGACAGCCAGGCATACATCATCCGCCACCCGAACAGAGCTACCGTCACAAGCATCAAGCCCAGAACCGCGGCGTTGTTGCCTAACAGCACTCGAGGAAACACGTAAGCCAAAGCACCCAGTGCCAGCGCGAGTATTCCAGGCACCAGTAGCAGCCGAAAATAGAGTTCACCGCGCGCGCTCCAACGGCCAGGCTCATACAGATCGAATAGATGTGAAAATACGAGCACCGCAACCGTCGCAACCAGGACCTTTAAATAGCCGCCCTCGTAATTGAGCACTACGTAGTAGTCTTCCGGATGCCGCAGAATCGCGGCCATCATAAAGGAAGTCCAAACCAGCAACGCCTCTCCTCCAAGGAGCACCAGCGTGCGGATGGGGTAATAGACGTTGAAGAGCCGAATCACGTGATTACCCTCGGTTAGTCGTCTCGATGTTGGCCGGCGCCCCGTAAGCCGGATAGTAGTACTGCGAATAAGGCGAAAGTTCGGAACTAATGCCGTTCAGGACGACGCCTACTACATTCTTTTCGGCGAATTCCCTTCTCGCCCTTTTAGCCGCGTCCACTGGAGTGCTGTTGGAGCGCACCACCAGCAGTACGCCGTCACAGTAAT
>QHZV01000052.1 GCA_003224785.1 Acidobacteriota bacterium | reverse complement strand
GATGTCGGCGGGCAAAGTTGGCGAAAGATCTGCGGCGGCGAGAACGGCTGCGGATGTAGGCAAAACCTTTACAGGGGTGCGAGAAGTGGAAGTTGAGTAGTTCTTCCATTCTTCCGAATTTCCTGAACGCAGACGTAATGTGATGTCGCCAAGATGAAAATATCCGTTCTGTGAACGCGCTACCAGCAGATCGCCTGGGGTGAAATCGAAGTCGGGCGCAACCTTCGGCTTCAGCGCGGCAATGGTTTGCGATGAGCGTACAAGCATGACATTGAACTCAGGGGTGTCGAGCTTGATCATGCCGTCAGCCAGCATCGGTCCGGGCGCGGGCGGAGTTTTGGGCTGATTCTCTTGAGCTGGTAATGACGTTGTGAGCACTGCCGAAATCATGACAATGAGCAGCCATAGGTTCCGTCGCGGTGACGGGATCTGAATCATCTTTATTCCTTTCCTCGTTGTAGTGACTGCACCACCGCCGTGAAATCCTGTTCGCCGAAGCCTTTTGCAATCGCTTGCGCGAGTACATCGAATGCCGCAGAGGCTGTTTTCAGGTCCACATTTCGTTCGCGTGCCTCTTGCAGCGCATAGCCGACGTCCTTCGCCATCAGCCGCATGAAAAAGTGCGGAGTGAAATCGCCAGACTCGACGCGGGCTGCAACCCGTTTAACCATGGGACTGCCAGGTACGCCTTCGGTGAGAACGGGGATCGCCTTTTTGGGATCAAGTCCGCCGGATTGAATTAAAGCCAGCGCTTCTCCAAATGAAACCGTGTGCACGGCGGCCAAGAAGTTGTTGATCAACTTCATCAGTGCGCCGCTGCCTACAGGGCCGAGATGAACCACATCACGCCCGAGCGCGGATAGCACCGGCCTCGCAATCTCGAGAGGCTTGGCTGATCCACCGACCAGAAAAAGCAACTGACCGGATTCTGCGTGCGGCTTGGTGCCGGTCACAGGTGCGTCGAGCAGTTCACAACCTCGCTTCTCAGCTGCGGAGGCGAGCTGTTTGATCCAGCCGACAGTCAGGGTGCTTGATTCAATCAGAACAGAGCCGGGACGCGCACCTGATAGAGCGCCGTTTTCTCCAAGCCAAACCTGGCGAGAGGCGACGTCGTCGGCGACCATGCTGATGATGATTTCGGAGCGCGCGGCGGCCTCTTTGGGAGAGATTGCGAGATGGGCACCGGCATCTGCAAATGGGTGGGCCTTTTCGGGGTTGCGGTTGTAAACGGAAAGGGGAAATCCGGCAGAAAGCAGCCGGCCTGCCATACCGGACCCCATGATTCCCAATCCTAAAATTGCGACATGCGATTTCGACATAATGGCCTATCCCAAAGGGGAGACACTGACAAGACCCGGTTCAATTCGATCTACACGAACCGGATTGCGCAACGGACGGCCGAAGCCCTCGAATTTAATGTGCATCACGTCGCCATCTGCCAGGCGAACTCCTTCGCCGAAACTGAGACAGTCGGCGCCAAGAAAGTGGACGTGAATGTCTCCGGGGTTGCGGTGCGCTTCAAACTTGAAGTGATGATGCTCAATATTTTGCAGGCTGTGGCACATTTCCGCTTCGCCGGTCCGAATCTGCTTGGTCCACAACGGGCGGCCGTTGCGATGAATCGTGACTTCGCCCGGCACGGATTCAAAGTCAGGATCCAGCACAAGCTCGGGTCCAATCGCGCAAGTGCGCAGTTTTGAGGCCGCCAGATTCAGATAGTTTTCCTTTTCGAAGCAGTGATCAGAAAATTCATTGCCAATTGCCATGCCTACTCGTCGTGGACTGCCGTCCGGGCTAATGATGTAAATCGCCGCGATCTCTGCTTCTTCGCCGCCATCTTGGGCATACGACGGAATCTCTAATGGCTCGCCATGCGCACGCAGCATTGAACCTGTTCCTTTATAAAACCATTCGGGCGGGGTGCCGATGCGCCCGGAAGCCGGACGCCCACCATCAACCCCCCAGCGAAACATCTTCATGCTGTCAGTTAGTTTTTCGAATTCCTCAACCGTTAGAGCGTGAGCATGCATTGCCTGGCGATCGCGTGCGCTGCCGAGATGGGTGAGGCCGGTTCCTGAAATGAGGCAGCGCGCAGGCTCGGGGTGATCAATCGGCGACAGGATCTTCCATTCTGAGTTGCCGTTATGTATCGGACCATAATCCAGAGTGTCCGCAGTTGCGGAGCGTTTGGCGGCCTCAGAGAGTCTGATTCCTGAGCGAATAGCTGACTCCGCAAGTGAATAGATTGAATCCGTGTCGAGCAAACGCAAATGTGGCTCTTCCACCAGGGCGACGCGCCGGCGCCCGGTATTTTTAAGTTGAATCAGGCGGGTGCTCATTCAATCGTCTCGAAATTTTCAGCCACTGATTTCTCGTTGATCGCTAAGCCTAGCCCGGGAGCGTTTTCATCAAGATCAATGAAGCCGTGCTTGGCTTTGGGCTCGCCGTTGAAGATGTACCAGAACAGCTCGTTTCCAACTTCGACCTCTACAACTGGGAAGTACTCTGCCATTGGCGAATTCAGGCTCGCCATAACGATATGAAAGTTGTGCATCTGTCCGGCGTGAGGAATTACCGGAATCGAGTGTGCCTCGGCCAACGCTGCAATCTTTCGGGCTTGAGTAATTCCCCCAACGCGGTTCGTGTCGAATTGGATGTAGTCAACTGCTCGCGCGTCGAGAAGCTCACGAAAGCCGTATACCGTAAACTCGTGCTCGCCGCCCGCAATCGGAATGTGTCCGCTGCGTCGCAGTTCCGCATATCCGTGTATGTCATCAGGGATGACTGGCTCTTCCAACCAGCGCAGATTGAAAGGCTCGAGCAGCGGCAACATGCGCCTTGCGTAGTCGAGAGTCCAGCCCATGTAGGCGTCGGCCATGACGTCGAGTTCATCGCCAACGGTTTCGCGCACCGTTCGCACAAGCTCCACGTTGCGCTGCATGCCCGCAGCGCCATCGTTCGGTCCCCATCCGAAGCGCAGCTTCATGGCTTTGTAGCCATCATCTTTATAGCGTTTTGCTTCGGCGGCGAGTTCATCCAGAGGGCAGCTGTAAAGCCGGCTTGCGTAAACGGGAATCCGCTCCTTGGTTTTTCCGCCTAGCAAGCGATAAACGGGTTGTTTGGCAGACTTGCCGAGAATGTCCCAGAGTGCAATATCAACGGCGCTGATTGCGGCCATGGCAATACCCTTGCGGCCGAATGCCATTGTCTTGCGATACATGTGTTGCCAGAGAAGCTCGGTATCCCAAGGGTCGCGGCCAATCAGGATCGGCTTGAGGTAAAGATCAATGACCTCTTTCGTAACTTGCGGAGCAAGGGCGGCGTTGCCTATCCCGACAAGTCCGTTGTCCGTGAAGACTTCCACGATCAGCCAGCCATGAAAAGTGAACGTACTCATTGACGAAGCAGGAAGGGCAAGCAAATCCATTGGATTGGTGCAAAAGTGCGGCGGCAACGGAACAGTCTTGCCTTTCCAA
>QHZV01000051.1 GCA_003224785.1 Acidobacteriota bacterium | reverse complement strand
CAGTGGATGCTGCCAATCTTTCCAACTGATCGCGGCGGCGAGCAGTGGGCCGATTAATCCGAGAAGCGGCCCAAGATGTGGAATGATTTGAAGCAGAGCAGCCAATAGGGCCCACAATGGCGCCAACGGCACATGCAAAAGCCGGAGCCCGATCCACCATAGTGTTCCAACGGCGAGCGAATCCTGGAGTTGCGCAATGGCCCAATTCTTCAACGCGCCGCCGGTGGTCCGCAGGTGATCGGAGACGTTCATTGCGTGCAGGCCCCTCTCTAATGATGCTGTCCGAGCAGTTCGTAGCGAATCTATTCATTTTTTGCGATCGTCGCAAAATCATGGCACCACGACTTAACGAATCGAATGCCTGATATGCACAGACTGCGCATGATGCGCCGCCCAGAGGCTATTTACGCTTATCAAGAGCGCCACTACTCCGAGTACCGCTAATCCAGCCTTGCGTAATCAGATTTCCCATTGGAAGATGGAACCGCGCATCCGGCACATCGCGTTTGTGCCGCAGCACCGGAAGCGCAGCACACACCGAGCCGTAGTAAATCAGCCGCGACATCGCCGATATGAATAGATTCCACTGAAAACTGCCTGCTACCGAAAATCCCAAGAGCAAAACGGCAAACACGATGATTGCAATATTCGGCGTCCGAAAACGAGGATGCACTCTGGCCATCACTGCGGGCATGTCTCCCTGCTCGGCCATAGCAAACAGAATTCGCGGGAATCCAAGAATGTTTGCGCTCAAGTAACCGTAGCAAGAGATGAGAACTCCGATGCTGACTAGCGCCGCGCCTCCCGCACCGAGCACAAGTTGCGCAACCGCCGCCATTGGGCGATCGGTTGTGGCGGACTGCGGAAGTATAGAAATCACCACGAGCTGCGTCATTGTGTAAATGACTGCACACGTGATCAATGCCACCAGCAGTGCGAAGGGATAATCTCGCCTCGGGTTCATGGCTTCTCCGCCTGGCATCAGTGCGGTTTCATATCCGCCGAACGCAAACAACAACAGCAATATGGGATGTAACCACCTGGCAGCGGGCCCACGGGGCAGCGCAATCACAGGTGACTGATGATGCAGTGCGAGGAATAATAATCCTGCAACGATGAACGCGCCTAGTGTGATCAGCTTGGCCGCAGTGAACAAATTGCTCTGCGTCGTTCCCCGTTCCACACTGACATAGTTGACCACAGTGAGAACGCCTAATAGCAACGCGAGGACAAGCAATCTCGGAATCGGAGCTTTTGCGCCTGGCCAGAATTCCGCTAGGTAAATTACAAACAAGTTCGCATTTGCGGCGGCGGCCGTAAGTCTTGCGAGCCAGCCGAGCCATGCGACGGCGATTCCGGTCGAGCGCCCGAAAGCAGCTCGGGAATAGAGGTAAACACCGCCGGTCTGGTCGAATCGAGAAGAAACTTCGGCGAAGCACGCCATCACCAATGCGGTCGCGATCGCAGCAAAGATCCACGCGAAAGGGCTTGCCGTGCCCAAAGTGGCCGCGAGTTGCGAAGGCAGCCCAAAGATTCCGCTCCCAATAATGCAATTGATCGTGAGCGCCGCCAGGCTCCAGCGGCCGATAGCTCGTACAAGCGTAGGCTGGCCGGCTTCGGGCATCGCAGGTTTGTATCACGAAACCGGTGTCGCGCAAACTTCCGGGTGATAGCGTGACCGGTCTATTGTTTAGTGTCCAACGGATGAGTAGCTTTTTGGTTGAATTCCTTTTGCAGCCGAAGGCCTTCTGCATCTGCCTTGACCGCGCGAATCGCGGTCACAAGATCACTGATCTCTGCTTTGGTATCAAACTCCCCGAGCTCGTTTGTGGCAACTGATCCGTCTCCCGCATAGTGGTTGGGAAAACGTGCATACCACCAGATTCCAGTATAGAGACTGTCAGGCAGATGTTGCCGCGCTTGATCTTCACCGGACTCACTCTTGGCCCGGTCTAAATGAACAAGGTCCGGACGCGAAACCATAGTTCGCGAGGTTTCGCCTTCTCCGGCGTGAAAGTCCACGGCATATTTGGAAGACTTCATTGGCGGGCGACCGGCGGCGTCATCGTGAGAAGGCCGTTCAAAAACGTAAACGATGTAGTCATGCGCCGACGCGAGTTGCGACTGGGCAAAGTACGGCAGCAGACTATTGTTACCGCCATGCCCGTTCACAATGATGATCTTCTTGCAGCCATTCCGCGCCATTTCATCGGCGGTCTCCTGCATCAACTCAAGCTGCATGTGTGAGCTGTAGGCGACCGTTCCCGGCTGCTGGCGCGCTTCGAAAATCTGTCCGAAGTAATAGGCGGGAAACACCACCGCGTACTCCTCGGCAGCAGCATGTTCGGAAACATAACGCACATTGATCAGATCATTTCCCAATGGCAAGTGCGCGCCATGTTTTTCAAGGATGCCAATTGGCAAGAGGCATGTTCCCTGCGACTGCTGAATGGCCTTAACGAAATCTGGCGCGGTCAGCTCTTCCCATTTGGTTGAAAGCGATTGCGCGAACGAGCTGACTGCGACGAAGACGAACGCAGATGCAACGACGAGAGCTCTTTTATTCCGAGATACGACGTTCATGGAGAAAATTGTATTCACAGTGTTAACCCCTTAGATAAGTGGAGTCCTCCTCGGTCTTAGCCTTCTTCCGGAGGAAGTTCGAAATCTACCAGGTTGCCGCGGAAGCCGTGCGTTTTCCATGCGCCGAATGCGATACCAATCACCATCCACACGCCGCCAAAAATCAGCGCCTTGGGGCTAAGATTCAGCCAAAGTAGTGCGCAAATCACGAAACCGAGAACCGGCGGCAATAAGTTGCCGAGCTTTTTCTCCTCTGCGTGAAGGTAATAGCGCACGAAAGCTGCGGCATTCACTCCCATGAAAGCAATAAGCGCGCCAAAATTCAGCAAGTTCGTGCCCAGTTCATAACCAGTCGCGGCTCCCGCAACTGCCGGAAGAAGAAAGGCGCCCACCAACGCCAGGCCACCGACGAAAAGCACATTGTTGCGTGGAACGTGCCGCTTCGGATCGACAGCGCCAAAAAAAGTTTTTGGTAAGGCATTGCTTCGTCCCATCCCGTACAGCAGGCGAGCGGCACCCAACTGCGCACCCATGCCAGAACCGAAGTTCGCAACCACAAGCGTAAATCCCACAATCACAAAAAGAGGCGCCCAGGCCCGGCCGGCCACAAACGTGAAGGCGGTATCCACGTTAGGAAACGGCTCAGAGGCGGGCCAGATCAACTGCGCGGCATAGACCTGCACTGCGGAGAGCAACCCTATTACGACACAGGTCAGCACTGTAGCCAGCAGAATGTTGCGTCGGGGATTCTCAGCTTCTTCCGAAAGCGTTGAAATGCCATCGAAACCGATGTACGTGAGCACCGCAATAGAAGTGCCGCCCAGCACGGCTTTTGCGTTCCAGCTCGCCGGATCATAAAACGGACGGGCGAAGAAAGCAGCGCCATCATGAGCAGTTCCAAAGATGTATCGCGCGGCGGCAACGAAGAACGCGCCGATAACTACTCCCATTCCTATCGCGAGGACCGTATTCACTCGGGCGGAAGTTTTAACGCCCTGAATGTTCAGACTGGTAAATACCAGCGCGAAAACAATCGCCCATATCCCATACGAAATGCCTGGAGCAAAAACGTGGGCCTGCTGGCTTATCCAGATAATGCAGATCATCGGATTGAGCATGTAATCCATCACCATGCTCCAACCTGTTATGTAGCCAAGCGCCGGATTGATTTCCTGCCCCACATAAGTAAATGCCGATCCGGCGCTGGGATAGGCCCGCGCCATCCGCCCATAGCTGATCGCGGTGAACAACATCGCTATCAGCGCGATCAGGATGGTTGTGACCACATGGCCGTGTCCGCGGCTGGATAGCACGCCAAACACGGACATCGGCGCAACCGGCTGGATGACGATTACGCCATAGAGAATCAGGTCCCAAAGAGTGAGCGATCGCTTGAGCCGCGCGACCGAGGATGCAGATATCGTTTCCATCACGGCGTATTGAACGTGCAAGTGAGGTGGAATGTCAAGTTGTTTGATGCCTTCTGCTGGCTATTTCACATGGCGATGGTCCGCTTCTTTCACCAGATCCGGACGCGATCTTCAGGTTTTAAATACAGCTTGTCGCCCGGCGCGACGTCGAA
>QHZV01000050.1 GCA_003224785.1 Acidobacteriota bacterium | reverse complement strand
CAGACTTACGTGATGGCAATTCTTCTGGTCGTGTTCTTGAACCTGGATTCCATCGCACTCTTCAATCGATTGTGGTCCGATTCAGCTTTTCGCACCACGGTCGTGGAACAGGCGAAGGCTCGCGTCGAAGCAACGGGGACTGCGGAAGTTCCCGTCATGGAATACACGGAGGGAGATAAGCCTGATGCCGGTACACCAGTCCAAACCGGCACCGTATCGTTGACAGACTCGGAGACGCAGTTGCTCAGCTCACTCAGCGGTTGGAAACAGGACAAAGAACGTCTCGCAGCTGTGCGTGTTTTAAAAGGGCCGGGTTATGGGGTGTTGTTGGGATGGCTCGGGCAGGCGGTAGGCAAGCATCTTCTCGGGTGGTTGATCACAGTGCTTGCCATTTCACTTGGAGCGCCCTTCTGGTTTGACGTGCTCAACAAGTTCATGAACCTACGCAGCGCCGGACGCGCGACCGATGAAGCGCGTTCCAAGGCATAAAAAGGAAAGGCTATGCGGCAAATCCTTACGTGCACGTTTCTGTTAGTCGCAGCCATTCCCCTGGCTGCACAAAGTAAGGGCAGCAGCATTGTGCTGAAGACGTCGTGGGCCAACCAGTTTCGCAACGAACTTTCGATTGACGCGACGCTGACCGTCCTTGGCCTCAACAAAGGACAGGAGGTTGACGGGGATATTCACGGCGGCAGCCGAACAAATACCGTAGGCCTGCCCATGGTGGCGGAGATCCTGAATGGTCGTGCCACTCAGCAGGCGACGGGTCGTACAGCGCTTGATCCCGGCACAAATGCCCAAAAGAGCGTGTATGGCGCCTGGCGATTGTGGTTCGAGCATCCGCCAGCCGGCGGGGGAACTCAATGCCAGACATTCAGCGGCAGCACCCCTCCGATTTGTGAGCATCAGGCGCTCACCGGCGCGGATTCGAACCCGGCACATTCGTTCGAAATCCATCCTGTTTTGGAAGTGGGCGGCGTGAGTGTCGCCAGATCATCGCTGGTTCTGACTACCGCCAATACATCGGTCAAGGATACTGACAAAGCCTTTCAGGACTACACCGGCAAGAACAAGATCCTGCACATAGTGCGAAGCGCCAGCGCCCTGACCCTGACCTCGATCACCTTGCAGGACAACTACGTTGAAATCCAAGTGCGAGTAACGCATGCAAGAGTACAAACTCATCGGCAGAAGGACGGAAAAGTGGACGGTGGCTTCGTCATAGCCGATGTCATTTCGAGCGGCGATCCCGAGCAGGTTCTTAAGAAGGATCTGCGGCTGTTTTATTACAGGGACAGCGAGCCTGGCGACGCGCTGGATAATGCGAAAGCCGGTAACGCCGTGTTAACTTCGAGTGAAGGCAAGTCATCGCTGGTAATGCCCGTTCCGTTCGAGTTTGTGATAGTCGCAAAGCTGAGAGACGAGTGACGGGCCGGACTGATTGGGTAGCGATTATAGGCGAGGTGCGCAGGCTTACTTCTCTCTCACTCCCGATGAGTCGAACGCGTGTCTCCCCACCCGCCACCGCCGGGCGTCTGAATACTAATGATGTCGCCGCTCTTCTCTTGCAAGCTCGACTTCGCTGGAATTTCGTGACTGCCGCTTCCCGAAACATGAATGGCATTCCCAGCTTCGCCCGGCTCTCCTCCAGCCAATCCGTAGGGACGGAATTTCCTGCGATCGCTCAACAACGTAACCTGTGCATCGGCGAGCAATTCGATTTCGCGAATCAGACCATTGCCGCCGCGAAATTTCCCGGCACCTCCAGATTTTGGGCGATAAGCATATCTCCGCACGCGAAAGGGATACGCATATTCCAGCGCTTCAACCGGCGTGTTCAGCGAATTGGTCATGTGCGTGTGCACGCCGGAGAGTCCATCGGCATTAGGGCGTGCGCCCATGCCTCCGGCAATCGTTTCGTAATAAGCAAACGGCCGGCCAGTGCGCGGATCAGTGCCACCGATGGTGAGATTGTTCATGGTCCCGGAACTGGCGGCCGGAATGCGATCAGGTATGGCCTGGGCAAGCGCGCGCAACAGAACATCAACGATCCGTTGTGAAGTTTCGACATTGCCGGCTGCGACCGCTGCTGGTGGAGCAGCATTCACAACGGCCCCTTCAGGTGCATGAACCGTGATGTGCCGCATCAGTCCGGCGTTTGCGGGAGCGTCCTCGGGAAGGAGGCAGCGGAAAATATAATAGGTAGCCGAATAACTTATGGCGAAGACGGCATTCATGCTGCTTTGCACCTGTGGGTCGGAGCCGGTGAAGTCCACGTGCGCCGAGCTTGAGCCCGGATTGAGCGTGATTGAAACCCGGATCCTTATCAGATCGTCGCCGAAACCGTCGTCATCCAGAAAGTCTTCCGCCGAGAATGTTCCGCTTGGCATCTGTGCGAGTTCCGCCCGCATCAGTCGCTCGGAATAATTGAGAAGCTCGGCGCATAACTGCTGCACTTTTTCGTGTCCCTGGCGGGAGACAAGTTCTTGCAGCCGCATTTCGCCGACTCTGCATGCACCGGTTTGCGCCGCGAGATCGCCTTTGCGCTCTTCGGGAGTGCGAACGTTATCGAGAATGTGCCTGAGGACCGCCTGGTCGGTTTCGCCGTTGCGGACCAGTTTGGTCGGCGGAATGCGAATGCCTTCCTCGTCAATCGTGCGGCACAATCCCATCGATCCCGGATAGATTCCCCCTACGTCAGCATGGTGTGCTCGCGACGCAACGTAGAAGAGCGCTTTCTTCTCGCCGGGAACAAAGACGGGTTGCACCATGGTGATGTCCGGCAAATGCGTTCCGCCTGCAAATGGATCGTTGAGTATGGCAATGTCTCCAGATTCGAGCGTCAGAGCGTCCATCGCAGCCCGCACCGACATCGGCATGGAGCCAAGATGGACAGGCATGTGGTCGCCCATGGCGATGGTCTGCCCGGCGGAATCGAAAACCGCGCAGGAGTAGTCGCGCCGTTCTTTGATGTTCGGCGAAAAGGCGGTGCGCCGCAGGACCGCACCCATCTCCTCGGCGACCGAGCGGGTCGCACTCTTGAAAACCGCGAGTTCGATTGGATCGAAGGTGTTCATCGTATTCTTGTGCGTGGGGCGGACGCTGCTTCGACTTCGCTCAGGACATCGCTCAGGACATACCAGCCCGCCAAGCTCTCATTCATACCTTGATCACGAGATTCGAGTATTCGTCTACGCCTACAGTGCATCCGGGCGGTACTACAGTAGTCGCGCTGTACTCATGCACAATGGCCGGACCAGCAAATTCATTTCCTGGAATCAGCAAATCCCGCTGCAAAATTGGGGTGTGAATCCATTCTCCCTCGAACATCACCTTCTTCTGTTTTGTGATCGCCTGATCGCACTTCGACGGGCCGCGTTGGCTTCGCGGAAATTTGATCTGCTCAGACCGCGCAATCATTCGCAGGCGAACGTTCACTGCCTCCACACCCCGTGTCTCATCCGCATGACCGTACCGCTTGCGATGAGCGGCATGAAAATCGTTCAGCATAGTTGCGGCGAAGGGAATGTTCAGTTCGTATCCCTGTCCGGCATAGCGAAGATCGACGGATCGCGCCGCAACTCCAGTCAGCCCCTCTCGATGGAATTCGGCAGCGGCTTTGGTTTCAAGCTCGGCAAAGTGTGGCTCTAAAAAAGATCGCATTTGATCCAAGCCTGAGAGTTTCTCGGCGACCTTGGCGCTAGCTTTGTGGTCAGAAGCGTTTAACCGCAAAGTGCGCGAAGGTCTCGCAAAGGACGCAAAGGAAACCTCGGCGGGTACTTCGTCTTGAGCCGTGAGTTCAATCATTACAGTGCGAGAATAGTCCCGCACCACGTCTGACATCAGAATCCCTAGAGCTGAAAGTGCTCCCGGCATTGCGGGCACGAACACTCGTGGAATTCCGAGGGCGCGGGCAAGGGAACAAGCATGCAACGGCCCTGCTCCTCCGAAGCAGATTAATGTGAACTCGCGCGGATCGTGGCCCCGTTCCACTGAAATCAAGCGGATGGCTTTCTCCATCTCGGCTTCCGCCACACGGATAATTCCCGCTGCGAATTCGTCGAGCGAAGAAATAGGTCCGCGCGCTCTATCAATGAGGCGGCGGGTGCGCTGTTCATCTAGCTGAACAGTTCCGGCCAGAGTCAGCTCCGGATCAAGCCTTCCGAGAACGAGGTTTGCGTCCGTGACCGTGGGCTGTTCGCCGCGGCCATAGCAGATCGGCCCGGGATCGGCGCCCGCGGACGCCGGTCCCACATGCAGGATGCCGCCGCGATCGAACCATGCGAGCGATCCGCCACCGGCTCCAACCGTGTGGATGTCGAGCATAGGAACAGAAATGGGAATGTCGGAAACGCGCGCTTCGCTGGTTGTGCGCGGGCCAGATGAGTCGATCAGTGACACATCCGTCGAAGTGCCTCCCATGTCGAAGCCGATGATGTTTTTAAAGCCAGCAAGTTGGGCAACTCGATGCGCGCCGATTACACCGCCCGCGGGCCCGGAAAGAACCGTACGCACTGGTTCGCTGGCAGCGAGTTTGCCCGAGATGATTCCGCCGGAGGATTGCATCACGTAGAGCGATCCGCCATGTTCGTTCTGAATCGCCGATTCCAGGCGATGAACGTACCCGCCGGCTTTCGGCGCGAGATAAGCGTTAACAACGACAGTTGCGGCGCGTTCGTACTCGCGAAATTCGGGCAGGATTTCGTGGGAAATAGAGATTGGTAAATCGGGTTGTGCTTGCGTGCGTCGGACACCCTTCGGCGGTGTTTGCTGGACAATAGTGCCCGACACACATAATCCTTGGCGAAGCGCTGCTGCTACTTGCTTTTCATTTTCCGGATTCGCAAATGAAAAGAGTAGCGAGATAGCAATGCTCTCAGCGCCGCTAAGTCGGACCTTCTCGCTAAGCTCAGCCAATTCTTGAGCGCCGGGCGAAATCAGAATTTCACCTTCCGCGCTAACTCGCTCGTTAACGCCAAAACGCAACTCCGGTGGCACCAGGCATGGCTTGGGCGTTGCCATCCAGTTATAAAGATCTTGCCGGGCCTGA
>QHZV01000049.1 GCA_003224785.1 Acidobacteriota bacterium | reverse complement strand
GGGAATCAGAAAATCGATATAGCGTGAGCCTGGTTCGGATGAGGTCACAATGGAAGTACTGACCGGATTCTTGCGGCCCGCCATCGTCTGCAACGCGTCATCAACCACGGATCGAGCTAGCACGCTCTCCGATCTCGCCGGATCATACCTATATTGATAGGCGCCGTTTTCGTCAGGTCGAATGACTAAGTCGTACTTTCCCAGGCGGAACCCACGCAGCGCAGTGCTTTCATCCAGAAGGTCAGCGCGAATCGAAGCACTCGCAGGCGAATGCTGAATCATGGAGAGGGCATTTTCGGCTCCTGCTGCTGAAACGATTACAACCGAAGTTCGGTCCGCCGGTTTGTCGCGGAAGGCAATTCCAAGACCCAGCGCCAGCAGGATCGGAAATCCAAAAACCCAGAAGATAACCTCGGGCTCGCGTCGCAATTCCTTCATGCGCACGTCGAGGACATGCAGAAATCCAGCCCAGCGCGGGTTGCGGCGTGGCTTCGACCCACGTTGTATCCGTGGCGGAGGTATCTGTTCTGCGAATGACATTATTCCTCCCTCAAGTGGCGGCCAGTGAGTCGAACGAATACATCCTCAAGACTTGCTTGCCGCGTGGTCAGATGTTCGAGTTGCGCAGATTGCTTGTCAACAGCTTCAAGTAGAGCCGGAATTGTACGATGAGGCTCGCGCACCGCCAGGCAGACCAGTCCATCATCGTGATAGACCGAATCAACTCCGGGCAGGGACTTCCAATTGTCCGCGCCGCGATGCGAATCCCCGGCTAGTGAGAACTCGACCATGTGATGCCCACCAAGTCGCTCAATCAAATCAGGCGGAGAGCCTTCGGCGATGATTTGCCCATGGTCCACAATCGCGAGCCGATCACACAACCGTTCCGCTTCATCCATGTAATGAGTGGTGAGCAACACTGTGCCGCCGCCGCGCTGAAACTCGCGAATGATGTCCCAGAGTTGCCGCCGGCTCTGCGGATCGAGCCCAGTTGTCGGCTCATCCAGGAAAAGCAACTTCGGGGAACCCACGAGAGCGGTGGCAACGGCGAGCCTCTGCCGCTGTCCGCCTGAAAGTTTTCCAACCCATGAGTCAGATTTTTCTTCCAGCTGGAACGCTGTCAGAATCTCGCTGGTTGATCTCGGCTCTGCGTAGAAGCTCGCGAAAAGATCCACGGTTTCACGCACGGTCAGCTTCTCTGACAGCCGGGTCTCCTGCAGCGAGATACCGATCTTTTCACGCAGTTCCCGAGCGTGCAATTTCCAGGTTTGGCCGAGAATGGTAACTTCGCCCGAACTTGGCTCCAGCAAGCCTTCGAGAATTTCGATCGTCGTGGTCTTACCAGCGCCGTTAGGCCCCAGCAATCCAAAGCATTCGCCGGCGAGAATCTGAAGATTCAGCCCGCGGACCGCTTCGACTTTGCCATCGTACGTCTTGCGCAGATCACGGCACTCGATCACGGCAGGCATCGTTCGATTTTAGCGGAGACAAAGAAATTCTGAACCGATGTTCAGCGAGAGAGCAGAGTCCCATTGTGCGACCTCGTTACGCATCTTGCAGCTTAAGCCCTTGATCTCTCGTTTTCTCACACGCGTGGGCCCAAAAAATGGCGCCCACTCCCCCCTCGATGAATTGTTAATAGGGTGTTACAATTTCCGTGGCACGGAATCCCAGCAAGCCTGTTCCATGCCTCTTCCAGCTCCCAGTATTCCCAGTTATGCGGCCCAACGGATCAGATAATAGCTATCTGCAGGTCTCTTCACGGCACCGAACCAGGCTTGTCTTCGATCGCATTCGGAGACATATCAGCCGGCTGGCTAAGGAGCCGAAGTCGAGCGACGTACATCGTTTCCGTACCAACAGCCGACGGCTAGAGGCTTTGGTCGGCGAGTTTTCTTCCGAATCGCGCAGCAAGCATAAGTTGATCAAGCAACTTTCAAAACTTCGAAAGCAGGCGGGCAAGCTGCGTGACCTGGACGTGCAGGTCGCATTTCTCGAGGACCTGAAAATTCCAGATCGTCAAAACCATCGCGCGCAGTTGTTGGATTCCCTGATTTCAGAAAGGAGCCGGCGCTCGCGAAAGTTGCCAAAGAGTTTCGATCCAGTTACCGTTCGCAAACTCCGGAAGCGGTTGCGGCTCGCCAGTTCTGCGATAGTGCTTGATGGCATAGATCCGTTAAGCCGCGCGCTTCAGCGTTTGCCGAAAGCCGACACCATTCAGCTCAACGAAAAGAGCCTGCATGCCTTTAGGATCGCTGCCAAGAGCGCCCGTTACCTGGCGGAGCTTGCAGAATCTGCCGCGGCGAGTTTCTTCGTGGCGGAACTGAAGAAAGCGCAGGACGCAATTGGCGAGTGGCACGACATTTTGAAATTAAGAGAAGAAGCTGAGGAACGCTTTGGACGGGTCCACGATTCGACCCTCGTAGCTGCGCTGAACAATATCGTGAACGCACGTTTTCGACGCGCCGGCAACGCCGCCCTTGAGGCCGTCGGCAATATTTCCAGACGCCACACTGCTCCTGCATCCACACCGACTCCGCGCAAAGAATCCGCCGCATCAGCCCAGGACGTGCGCGGCGCAGTGGCGTAGCAGCATTCAGCACTCAGCATTCAGTCCTGCCGCGGTTTATTCACCTTCGGCCGGGATCTCTTTCTTCTCTTGCTCGGTTCATGTCTCAGCTGAATGCTGAACGCTGAACGCTGAGTGCACCCTCGCTTGCTACACTGTTTGCGAATGCCGACTTTCGCTGCAGTTGACATCGGATCAAATTCCGTCCGTCTGAAAATTTCCCGTCTAGCTTCGCACCACCTCGTCGAAATCCATGAAGATCGCGAAGTCACCCGCTTGGGCGAGTCGGTTTTCAGCAGCGGATTTCTTTCCCCTGAGGCCATCGCTCTCACCGTAAAGGTCCTTCGCCGCTTTCATCGCGCGGCTCAAAAAGCCGGTGCTGACACAGTGCGAGTCGTCGCCACCAGCGCATTGCGCGACGCCAGAAATTCTCGAGCATTTCTCGAATGGGTCCGTTCGGCCACCGGTTGGCGCGTCGAAATTATTTCTGGAGTGGAAGAAGCTCGCCTCATTCATCTTGGCCTTACCTCCACGATGCGAGTCAACTCTTCGTCGGTGTTGATGATTGATCTCGGCGGCGGTAGCTGCGAACTTACAATCTCAAACAAAGGACACATTCGCGAGACGGTGAGCCTGCCTCTAGGCGCTGTGCGTCTTACGAATGATTTCCTGCATCATGACCCCCCGCGCAAACCGGAACTGCGGCAGCTGCGTAGCTTGATCCGGCGCGAAGTCGGCCGAATTGCCCAGCGCATCATCAAGGCACGTCCCAGAATTGTGATAGCTACTTCCGGCACGGCAGAAGCATTGTCCGTGGCCGCGCACTCTCTGTATCGCACCAAGAGCCAGCGCGCCAATGCTGTTACGCGGTTGCAGATGCACCGTATCGCGAAAATGCTTCCGCGGTTGTCGCTCGAACAACGGCGCAAGGTGCCTGGGATTGGGGTGCGAAGAGCCGAAATCGTAATCGCAGGCGCTG
>QHZV01000205.1:5880-17159 GCA_003224785.1 Acidobacteriota bacterium | reverse complement strand
TTTCACCCGCAAATAATCTTCGGCGTGGGCACTGGGAACCACTTCGCAAGGCACACGCTCCACGACTGAGATTCCGGCGCGCTCCAATGCAGCGACCTTGTCCGGATTATTCGAAAGCAATCGCACCGCCTTCACTCTCAGCGACTTCAATATCTCCGCAGGTAGCTCAAACTCGCGATGGTCAGCCTTGAACCCGAGCTTTACGTTTGCTTCAACGGTATCAAGCCCGGCATCCTGTAGTTCGTAAGCCTGCAGCTTCGGCATCAACCCGATGCCTCGGCCTTCCTGTTGCTCATAAATCAAAATGCCCGCGCCTTCGCCCGCAATCAAGGATAGTGCCATCTCTAGCTGCTGACGGCAGTCGCAACGCAGTGAGCCGAACACGTCACCGGTCAAGCACTGCGAATGAATGCGCACCAGCGGCGGCGCTGAATGAATATCACCCAGAACCAATGCAACCGCTTCCTCCGGCTTTCCATTACTCAATGGCTCAAGCCGGAATCCGTGAATGCGGAAATGTCCCCAGCGAGTGGGAAACTCCGCCGAGGCGATCTGTTTTGCTGATGAACTCACCTGTTGAGTATAGATGGCCGAAATGGGGCCGACGCTTCACCACGTTCCGTAGCGGGTCGCGTAACTTCTCTTCGGGAAAACTTTGATCATCACGAGCCCGGTTATGAACCCTCCTACGTGCGCCGCAAAAGCAACCCCGCCCCTCTGGTGATTGACCGCGCTAGCCGCAACGCTGGTGGCAAGAAACTGAAACAAAAACCACACGCCCAACCAGACCCAAGCTGGAATCCACCAGAAAAAAATGAAGGTGACCCAGGTCAGCACATGCGCTTTCGGATACAGCAGAAAGTACGCTCCCATTACGCCTGCAATTGCTCCGCTGGCTCCGATCATTGGAACAGCTGAAAGCGGACTCAACGCTATGTCGGTCAGCGCGGCGGCGACTCCGCAAAGCAGATAGAAGATCAAATAGGGAAAATGGCCCATGTGGTCTTCCACATTGTCGCCGAAGATCCACAGTATCCACATGTTTCCTAGAATGTGTTGCCAACCTCCATGCAGGAACATCGACGTAAAAATCGTAAGCAGATTCGCCGAAATGGGATACTGCGGAGCGCCTGCCAATGCGCGCGTTAGATCGTGAGGGATGAGGCCGTACTGTGACACAAGGAACGCAATGGCGCGGTTCCCTTGAAATTGCGCCGGAAGCTCGATAAAAACGAATACCGCGATATTCAGCGCGATGATGAAATAGTTCACCACGGGCGTGCTGAAACGCGGCTGATCGTCGCGGATGGGAAGGAACACGGCCCTTAGATTTTAACCGTTAGCTCCAACCTGGCAATTTAAGGCAAGCCGTCCACGGCTACGGACTAAAGCTGCGGCTGAGAGCCGGAACCCTGATTTGCCGAGGCGGCGACTGCCTTTCCTTCTTTCTTGGTCCATGCGCCGTAGTTATACTCGCTTCGGCTAGGAATCACTTTGATCAAAATCAGGCCGGTTACGAATCCTCCCAAATGAGCCCAGTATGCGACTCCGCCGACCTGCTGATGGGTCCGTGATGAGACGTATTGCACCCATGCCTGGCCGACCAGTTGCAGCGCAAACCAGTAGAAGAGCATTCCGATTGCCGGCATCCAAAATATCCGATATCCAAACCAAGTCCAAAGTACCTGTATGCGCGCTTGTGGATAGCGCAACAAGAAGGCGCCCATAACGCCTGCAATCGCGCCACTCGCACCGACCATCGGAAGGGTCGAGTCCGGGTTCGCATAAACATGAGCCATCGAAGCCAGCAATCCGCAAACCAGATAAAACATTGGGTAAACTACGTGGCCTAAATGGTCCTCGATGTTGTCGCCGAAAATCCATAAGAACCACATATTGCCAAGCACGTGCAGCCACCCCGCGTGCATGAACATGGAGATAAAAATTGTCAAGAAAGCGGCGCCGATGGTGAACTCAGACGAGCCGCCGAAAGCGAGCTGAAAGTGATTCGGGACCTCGGCATAGCGCGCGAAGAAGGAACGCAATGCCGGAGGATCATTAAACCTCGCCCATACTTCGAACCCGAACACGGCCAGGTTGATCGCGATGATGGAATAATTCACGTACGGTATGGTGGTACGCGGCTGGTCGTCGCGAAGAGGAATCATAGGATTGCTCTATACAATCATTGAGGCGGCGGGAGAGTAAGCAAACAACGGCCTCGGCGTTCCGCAGATTCTACAATGATTCGATCTTCCGTCAATAAATAATTAATGAATGGTGTCCTTGTAATCGATAAACCTTCGGGGTTTACTTCGCACGACGTGGTCGCCCGCGTTCGCAGGATCTTCAACCAGCGCGATGTCGGCCACCTGGGTACCCTCGATCCCATGGCAACGGGAGTGCTGCCTCTCGTTATGGGAAACATGACGCGCCTGGCGCGGTTTTATCTGGGTTCGGAAAAGCGCTACGAAGGCGTGGTCCGCTTTGGATTTGCCACCGACACTTACGATGCGGAAGGCGAACCGTCAACCGGGCACCGTGAGCCGAATCTAACTCTCGACCAACTGCGCAGTCTGGCTTGCAAATTCCACGGCGTAATCGAGCAGATGCCGCCGCCATTTTCAGCAAAGAAAATTAACGGTGTGCCGGCGTACAAGCTCGCCCGTAAGAAGAAAGAAACCGCACTCAAGCCGGTGCAGGTCGAAATTAAGGAATTCGATGTGCTCGAATTCGACGGCGCCCGCGCCAGCTTTCGTGCCCGTGTCGCCTCGGGAACTTATTTGCGTTCGGTAGCCCACGATTTGGGGCAGTTGGCAGGATGCGGCGCGCATCTTGACTTGCTGCGCCGTACGTCGGTTGGCGAGTTTCAATTGAACGAAGCGCACACGCTCGATGAGATCGAACGCGCCGCGCATTCTGCCGATGGCGTTCAAGATCTATTCGTGCATCCACGCACGCTTTTGCCGTCGCTACCAGCCGTCACGGCCACGGACGAAATCGTTTCACGTATCCGCCACGGACAGCCGGTTAACTTGCTCGAGCTCTCAAAATCCCGTGAGGTCAAAGTGTTCTACGGACAGCGCGATTTAATTGCAATCGCAATGCGCGTGGCGGGCACGTTGTTCCATCCGAAAATTGTTTTGGGGTAATTCGCGCAGGAAGGACTAGCCTTTTGCCGTGGCTGAGTAGGCGACTCGGTGAATCTGTGCGCCGATGTCCTCACGCAAAGCAGGCCAGATGTTTTCTGGCATGCTGAGGAATACTTTCACCAAATCTGGATCGAACTGTCGCCCCGACCAACGGTCAATTTCTTCGCGCGCGGCAGAATCCGGCAGGGCGGCCCGATATGGCCGGTTCGAAGTCATAGCATCCAGGGTATCGGCAATAGAGAAGATGCGAGCTCCAAGTGGTATTTCCTCATTCTTAAGACCCCGAGGGTAGCCTGTCCCATCAAATTTTTCCTGATGCGAATAGACGATTTCCGCGGCTTCCGCCAAGAACGGGATCTTCTTCACTATCTGGTAGCCGCGATACGGATGCTCGCGCATGGTTTCAAACTCGGCGGCATCCAGTTTCCCCGGCTTATTAAGGATTGCGTCAGGAATTGCCATTTTGCCAATGTCATGCAGAAATGCGCCGCGCGCGATCACGCGAATCTGGTCCGATGGCAATCCCATGGTCTTTGCGATCGCGATAGTAAAAGCTGTAACTCGCTTGGAGTGTCCCTCAGTTTCGCGGTCTTTCAAGTCAAGAGCATCGCCGAGCGCTTCGAGCGTGATGTCGTAAGATTCTTCGAGTTCCTTCACGGCCTGCCTAAGGCGCTGAGTTCGCTCGGTAACCAATGTCTCAAGGTTCGTTTGATAAGCCCGGTTCTCCAGCTTGAGCCGCCGATTTTCCAGCGCCCTCCGGGCCGTAGCGAGCAACTGATCTCGTTCAAATGGTTTTAGGAGATAGTCATATGCGCCATTGCGGATCGCATTGAGCGCGATGGACACATCCGTCACGGCTGTGACCATCACGACCGGCATGTCGGGATAGCGTTCTTTGCTGGCTTCGAGAAGGGCGATGCCATCCATGACCGGCATCATCAGATCGGAGAGCATGAGTTCATACTCTTCGCCTGAGTCCAACAGCGCCAAAGCTTCTTTTCCGGAGGCTGCCTGCTTGCAGACAAAGTTCGCTGAACTAAGCATGGCCGACACGAAGTCCCGGATCGGCTCTTCGTCGTCCACAATCAGAATACGATCGGCTGGCATGACAGACGGCTTAGTGTATCGCTGATTGTACCCTACTCACCTAATTCCCAAAGTAACCAAGGAACGGGGAAACCTGGCTGGTTACTAAGTTTTCCATGCTAAAACCTGAGAGGTTGGGTGATCAGGGTCGAAGTGTATGAATATGGTCATTTGGCGCGCCTGGGAAGCCCTCGGCGGTCTTGCCACTCCTAAATTCGTCACTCGCGAAACCGCGGTGCTCCTTATCCTGGCGGCGAGTCTGCTCGTCTTTCGCACCCTGCGCGAGCGCTGCCTGATGGTATGGATCGTCGGTTGGGTAGCATACCTGGGCGCGCACCACACCTTGATCTCCGCCTCGGGACAGGTTAATCCCTACTCGATTCCGGTCGGACATGCGGAGTTCATACTGGCGGTTTCGCTCTTCGCAGCCGGCGCCTTCATTTACGCCAGCGCTCGCGATCTGCTGGCGCCGCTGCTTGTCATCAGCATCGTTTTGATTGCGTTTGCCGTGGTGCAAGGCATTTGGTGGCCAGGTTCCACCACTTTGCACTTTGCCCTGGAGCTCTCCTATCGAATTGTTGCCCTTGCTGCTGCGTGGCAAATCCTGCGTTTCCGCCGCGCTCGTAGAGAGATTGGGCCCTGGATGCTGGCTGCCGGATTGCTGCTATTGCATCTGGAATGGTGGCCTGAGAGTTCCCACCTGCCGGCCGATGCTGACGTTCTGCTCGACATGCTGCTTGGGCTCGGTATGTTGCTGGTTGTTCTCGATGAATCAAGGCTGCATACGCGCCGCCTAGCCACCCTGAACGCGCTCACCACCAGCATTGCGCGGGCCGGGGAAAATGGCCCAGTAGCTGTCACGGCTTTGAAAGAATTGAAAGAGCTGATGGGAGCTAATGCGGCATGGTTTCGTCTGATTGACGGTCGTCGTCTGACCCTGTTTCAGCAGATCGGCCTTTCGGCTGAGTTCCTTCGTGATCGCGCCTCCATAGCACTTGCCGACCCGGTCGAGCACGTGCCCGAACAAGCGAGCCCATCCGTCATTGGACCGGCACAATTAGGTGAGGTCGTTTTACCAGTTTTCCAACGCGAGAAGCTTCAGCAGATCATCATTGCCACAGTGCCGGGGAAAAAGGCCACTGTGGGAACTCTCGTACTCGGCAGCCACAAACCAAAGTCGTACGCTCCCGACGAGATGACGTTCTTGACCACTTGTGCGCAGCAGCTCGGCTTGGCGCTTGAAAACTTGCATCTGGTCGAAGAAATCTTGCGTTCCCACCGGCAGTGGAGCAACACTTTTGAATCGATCCAAGATCTCGTTCTCTTGCACGATCCCGAGTTCAGAATTCTGAAAGCCAATCCGGCACTTCTGGGAAGGATTGGGAAGTCGCAGTCGGAAGTGGTGGGCCAGCTCTGCGAGGCGGTTCTGCCGAAGACCGAACTCACCTGGACCAAGTGCCCCTATTGCCATGGCCAAGAAGTCGGCTTCCACGAAGGGCCTGATCTGTTTGGAGGCTTTTCAGTCGCTTCTACCTCAACCTACACCGACCAGGGCACAAAGCAGAAAGGGACGATTCACGTCGTCCGCGATATCACAGAGCGCCGCGCTGCTGAGCAGAAATACCGCTCACTGTTTGAGCAGGTGCAGGAAGGTGTTTTCGTCGCTAGCCCGGATGGCAAGCTGCTCGATTGCAACGATGCCTTCGTGCGAATACTTGGATATTCGAGCAGGGAAGAGCTGCTTGGCAAAAACGTGGACACCGAATTCTATGCGTCACCTGAGCAGCGTGCCGTGTTCAGGAAAGAGGTAGAGGCGCACAATTTTGTGCGCAACTTTGAGGTAAACATCCGCCACAAAGACGGCTCGCAAATTACCGCTCTCGAAAGCAGTTTCGCTACGCGGGATGCGGCGGGCCTTATTGATTGCTATCAGGGTTTCCTGCTCGACATCACCGATAAGAAGCAAGCTGAGGACGAAATCCGGCGGCGCAATCGCGAGCTGAACGCGCTCAACGCCATGGCCGTGATTGCAACCCAAAGCTTCGATCTTGACGAGATTTTGAATCTTACGTTGCGGCAGGGGATTTCGCTCTTCAACGCCGAATCCGGTTCGGTATACTTCGCCGAGTCAGACACGCAATTTCGCCGCCGCGGCAGTTGGGGTCAGCGCTTGACTGATCGCAAGCGGTTAGCGGACGTCACGTTTCCTGACGGGCTCGGTGAACTGGTAACGAGGTCGCGGGCCGACGTACTCACGGGTGAATACCTGGCACATGTGCCGCCAACGGTTACGGAATTTGTTAACGCCGCCGACATGGGATCCTCGATTTGGGTCGTGCTGTGGGGCAAAGATGCGCCTATCGGTTTGATGGGGATCAGCCGTGGCCAGAATGAGGGATACAGTGCCAACGATGAAAATCTGCTCGTGGCGATTGGGCGGCAACTCTCCACCACGGTCGAGAAAGTGCGCCTCTACGAAGAGAGTTGCAAAGCTTATGACGACCTTCGCCGCGCCCAGGAACAATTGTTGCAGAGCGAGAAAATGTCAGCCGTGGGTCAACTGATTGCTGGTGTCGCGCACGAACTGAACAATCCGTTGACTGCAATTCTCGGCTACGCGCAGTTACTGGAATCGGAGAAACTTGAATCGCGCGCGATGGATTACGCGAACAAGGTGTTCAAGCAGGCGCAGCGCACACATCGGGTAGTCCAAAACTTATTGTCGTTTGCCCGGCAGCGCAAGCCAGAGAAGCACGAATTTGATGTCATAAAGGTCCTCGAAGAGGCATTGCTGCTGCGTGACTACGACATGAAGGTCAGCAACATCAAGCTCGAACGCGAAATTCAGTCTGATGTCCCGGCAGTCTCAGGCGATCCCCACCAAGTCGAACAGGCTTTCCTGAACATCATCAATAACGCTCTCGATGCCATGATGGATGAGGCCGTGCCAGAATACGCGGAACGTAAGCTGCTGGTTCGGGTGCGGGCAAGTGACGATCTTGTCATCATCGAGTTCCAGGATTCGGGGCCCGGATTGCAAGAACCCAATCGCATTTTCGAGCCGTTTTATACGACCAAGAGCGTCGGCAAGGGGACCGGGTTGGGACTTAGCATCTGCTACGGAATCGTGAAAGAACACGGCGGGGAGATTGCCGCTAGAAACGTCGCAGGCGGCGGCGCGATCATCGAGGTTCGCTTCCCCTCGGCGGGGCATGCGGCCGAACCGCAGCTTGCTCCATCTGCACAGAAGCGCGAGAGCGCACTCCACGGAACCATTCTGCTGGTGGAAGATGAAGAAGCCGTTCTTGAATTCGAGCGCGACGTCTTGGCCGGCGCCGGTGCGCAGGTCACCACATTGACTGGCTTTGAAGCCGCGAAATCTGCCATCGAGAGCCAGTCGTCCGATGCACTCATCATCAATGGCAAAATGCCAGGTGCTGGCAGTGTCCAACAAACTCACGCATGGATCGCGGAGAAGCGCCCCGCTTTATCGAAACACCTGCTATTCACATTCTCAAGCCTGGCTGAGGCGGAAGTTCGCACCTTCCTTGAACAGAATCAGGTGCCATTCCTGGTGAAACCATTCGAAGTCGGCGATCTCATCGCCAACGCCCGCAGGCTCCTGGCAAAAACCAAAGCTGCAGGCGCTGGCTCGTAATCGCTACAGCGATTTCAGATATTCCACCAGATCATGCTTTTCCTGATCGCTTAATCCCAAGCCAAACCGAGCGTCATAACTATTCACCACATCGAGCAGAGTCTTAAACCGCCCGTCATGATAGAAGCGGCCCTTATCGTGCGGAAACATGAATAGGCCTCGCTCTCGCACAAAGACACCCGCGAGATTCATGGTTCGATAGCCGTGCAACGCCTTTCCTTGCGCGTCAATGCTCGCGGGAGCCCGGCGCGCTTCGAAACCATCAATTTTCATTTCTCCTGGGGTGTGTTGGTTCCATCCAGGCTCCGTCCACAGTGGCTCGCGATGGCAACGGTTGCAATTCGCCTTTCCGCTGAACAGTGCGTCGCCACGTTCGGCGGCATCAGGATCGAAATCGATTCCGCTACGTGGTTTCAACGCAGGCAATGCCAGTTGATAGAACTGCAAGGCGCCCAGCTTGCTTGTAACCCGGTCGCTGTCGGGATCGGTTGCTACGTGGCCGAGCTTTGCCTTGGCCGCAATCGGGAACTGCGCCGCATTGTCGAAACGCTCATCGAAGAATGTGCCTTTTCCATGCATTTCATCAACGGCCACAAACGCATTCCAATATGTGACCGTTCCCCATCCGCCGGTCCAGGTGTGCAGATTGTGCCCCGCCAATCCGCGGGCATTTGGTATTAGCGTTGCGCCCGGAACATTAGTCGCCATTACAACTCCGTTAGTGACCTGTTGCGGATTAAATGCCTTACCATCGAGGAACAGCTCTGCGTCGAATTTACCCGGTCCCCAGCTATTCAGCACGGCGCGGACCTGTTGCGCCGTGATGCTGGGATTTGCGAGCCGAAGCAGATCCACAACCGGTTGCAGATTCGGAGCGCTGGCCGCGATTGCTCCCACATTCAGATCGTGATTTGCCAGCCCGTCAATCCTGTGGCCAATGCTTGGAGCAATCGAATTGTCCACGGTCGAATGACAAACGGCGCACGTTAATCCGACAGAACGCAGCGTGCCGTCCGGATTAAAAAATCCCACCACGCCCAGGACCGCTTTCAGCTTAATTAAGAGCCGCGTGACGGCAGGATCGTTCAGATTCACCGTTCCGTTCTTAATGGCCTGAATGACCTCGGGCGGAAGGGCATCCGAGTCAACCTTCAGCCCCAGTGTCAACGCCTGACTCGGCGTCATGTTATTGATAGCTCGATGGAGCTCGAGCTTGCCACCCCAGAATGCCTCATCTCCAAATGTGTCGAAGCGAAAAGTATGTCGCCCTTGTTGGATCATTGACTGCGAATTGCTATCCGCGCTGCCAAAAAAAGTAGAACTGGATGTCTGGTTCTGTGTGCTGGCTGTGATCAGGATCGCGACTGGGAGCAAAGCAATTAGTAGATGCCGCGTCTTCATTTTGTTGCCTCCTCACCTTCGTAGGCGGGTCTATGAACTGCGTGGAAGTCTCTTGCATTGCCGCTTGGCGCCATTAAGGAGCGTTTTCACCGATCATTTCGACTTTCAAAATCGCAAATCGGTTGGTCTCCAATTTGCAAAAAGAATGTCAACAAGCGTCAACATGCGTCTAGAAGAAACGTTTGGTTTAGCGACTTCAGTACAGAGGACGAACTCCGCCGCGAATCCCTCAGCCACCTCGGCGGGTCAATATCCCTGGCTTGCAGCCTGTCCATGCCCCGGATATGCTTCTCGCTTATGCAAACTCTGGTGGAATGCGTCCCAAACTTCTCTGAAGGCCGGGACAAATCCAAAGTTGATGCCATCATTGAGGCAATGAATCTCGATGGTGTGTTTCTTCTTGATCGCGAGATGGACTCCGACCACAACCGCTGCGTAATCACGTTGGTCGGCGAACGCGAAGCCGTTCAGGAAGCAGCCATTCTCGGGGTCGGCAAAGCCGCCGAATTGATTGATCTGAATCGGCACCAGGGAGCGCACCCCCGGCTGGGCGCGGCCGATGTCGTCCCCTTCATCCCGATTGAAGGCGTGAGTATTGAAGATTGCGTCACCATGGCGCGACACGTCGGCGACCAGATATGGAGGCGTCACAAAATTCCGGTGTACCTCTACGAAGCTGCCGCCGCCTCGCCCGAGCGCCAGAACCTGGAGAACATCCGGCGCGGGCAATTTGAGGGAATTCGCGACGACATTGCCACGAATCCCGCGCGCAAGCCAGATTTCGGCGAAGCCCGGCTTCACGCCACCGCCGGCGCTTGCGTTGTTGGAGCGCGCAAGTTCCTGATCGCCTATAACATTTTTCTGAATACGGCCGACGTCGAGGTTGCAAAAAAGATCGCAAAAGCAGTGCGGTTTTCGACCGGGGGCCTGCGCTTCGTCAAAGCCGCCGGGTTCCTGGTACGTGGTCAGGCGCAAGTGTCGATGAACTTGACGGATTTTGAGCAGACGCCGATCCACCGCGTTTTCGAAATGGTTCGCGCCGAAGCTGCGCGTTACGGAGTAATTCCTGCAAGCAGTGAAATCGTCGGCCTCATTCCCAAGAAGGCCCTCGAGCAAGCGGCAGAATGGTTCTTACAAATCGAGCATTTTGATTCGTCACTCATTCTGGAAAACCGTCTGGTCTCTGTGATGGGCGGGAAAATGGCGGTCGGCGGGCTTCGCGCGGGAGTCGAGCCCTTCATCGAGCAACTTGCCGCTCCCACCCCAACTCCCGGTGGAGGCAGCGCAGCCGCGGCCAGTGGCGCGATGGCAGCAGGTCTGGCCACGATGGTCGCATCCCTGTCTCGCGCCAAGAAAGTGTATGCACAATTCGAGCCGCAGTTGAGCGAAGCAATTTCAAAGCTCTCCCAGCTTCGCGAAGAACTCAAGGCGTCAATTGATGCGGATGCCGAGTCCTACAACTCGGTGATGGCCGCGTACAAGAAGTCTCGCGAATCAGCAGAAGCAGATGGCATTGTCGAGTCTGCTTTGAAGCAGGCGACCAGCATCCCATTAGCTGTCGCGCAGCGGGCCAGGGAAGTGTTGCGCATTTCTGATAGCCTCGGGGCGATTACGAATCCAAACATGAAATCGGATTTAACCACCTCCTCGGCCCTGGCACGAGCGGCAATCGAAGGTGCACTCGCAAATGTTGAGATCAATCTCGAATCATTAAAAGATCCAGAATTTGTGGCGGGCGTGCGACAGAAGACAGAACAGCTGAGGTCCTAGCAGTCTGATCACAGCCTGTCGAGCATGCATTCAAAGTGCAAAGGTTTCCAGCCACGCCAATACGTCTTGTTTTGGCGTATGCTGCCGCGGCAAGCCGCACGCTCTCAAGTCAGAATTCAAATGGTTACAAAGAATGGTAGGCGCGGCAGGACTCGAACCTGCAACCCTCGGATTAGAAATCCGATGCTCTATCCGCTTGAGCTACGCGCCCG
>QHZV01000205.1:644-5857 GCA_003224785.1 Acidobacteriota bacterium | reverse complement strand
GGGAACTACAAGTGGACGCATCATCCTCGGTGCTGGGTTCCCCAGCGTCGGTGCTGGCTTCCCCAGCCGAGTTTTCTCAAACGCTGTCCGTGTGCTACATTCCGGAGTTTGCACGTGCTCGAGGGAGGCGTATGAGAACACTGCTTGCCGGTTTGTGTCTGTTGCTTGCGGCGCCCGTTTTCGTTTTTGCCGAGCAGCCTGACGAAGCTGCCCGCCGCATTCAAGCCCAGGTACTCGGCTTCGATACTCACAACGACACCGTCCAACGTGTCGCGTACTTAAACGCCGATCTGGGCAAACGCTCGTCGGACGGCATGATCGATCTTCCTCGTCTGCGCGAAGGCGGGATCCATGTTCCGTTCTTCGCGTTATGGGTCCCGACCTACTACAAAGGCTCTGAAGCGGTGCGGCGAACGTTGGATTTGCGTGACGCAATGCAGCGCCTGCTGGACAAATATCCGGACCAAATCGAACTGGCGACCAGCGCACGGGACATTGAGCGCATTGTCGGACAGAAGAAGATTGCCGCAGTGCTGACGGTCGAGGGTGGGCACCAAATCGCTGATGATTTGGCGGTGCTGCGAATGTACCGTCGCATGGGCGTGCTCTCGATGACCCTCACCCATTTCCGCAACAACAACTGGGCCGATTCCTCAACCGATAAGCCGGCGCACAACGGGCTCACGGATTTTGGCAAGCAGGTGGTGCGCGAGATGAATGCGATTGGCATGATCGTGGACATCTCGCATGTGTCAGACAAAACTTTTTACGATGCGCTCGAGGTGACCACGAAGCCGGTCATTGCTTCGCATTCATCGTGCCGCGCACTCTCCGATGTCCCACGGAACATGACGGATGACATGCTGCGTGCGCTGGCCAAGAATGGCGGAGTTGTGGGCGTGAATTTTTCTGCGGCTTTTCTCAATCAGCAGGATGCGGAAAATCTGAAGAAAAAGACTACTCAGGAAAATGCGCTTGAGCCGACAATGACAGGTGCGGCTTTAGATGATTACGCAAAAAAGGAGTATCTGGCGGACTACGCCACCACCCATATTGGACACGCCACGCTCGACGATGCCGCAAACTGCATTGACCACATTGTGAAAGTTGCAGGGATCGATCATGTGGGAATCGGGAGCGACTTTGATGGCATTCCCGATGTTCCCAAGGGACTCGAAGACGTTTCTAAAATGCCGGATCTCACTGCGGCGTTGCTCAAGCGCGGATACACCGAGGTGGACATCCAGAAAATCATGGGCGGCAATATGCTGCGGGTACTGGAGGCTGTAGTTGGCGAATAGAAGCCTATTGCAGCCCTGTCAGTTGACCAAAAACGTTTTGCGCCGCCTCCTTAGTCGCTCATCTTGGCGAGGTGCAGATCGAAGCCAGAGCCGGGCAGGAGCGAAGTCAGCTCGAACACTTTGAAGCCATCGCCTGAGATTTCGGTATGGCGGTAGAGACCGGGTTCGCTCTCGACTACTTCGCGTCTTCCTTCGATACGAGCAAGGAATTCCTGCGCAGACTTGACGGTGGCGCTTGTGGAGTTTGTCCGCTGCACCATGGCTTCGGCGGCATAAGAACGCACCAGCTTCGGCCAGTACTTCTCCAGCAGATTTGAGCTGGCGAAGACGTCGGCCCAAATGATTTCTCCGTTGACAGCGACCACCACGCCGACCGCATTTCGATCGCGCAATTGACGAATTACACTTTGATATTCCTGTTCGACCGGCGCAGCAACCGACTCGAGCTTATGCTGAACTGCTTGGTTTTGAATCGCACCAGCGTAGGAGCTTGTTACTTCGACGGTTTCGCTTGCAGTCGGCACAGCCTGCGCCATTTCTTGTTTCGAAGCTCGGACTTGGTCCCAGACTTTGCTTTGGTCTTTGTCCGCCATTGCTTTAGAACGCACTGAAGGCTGGACCATTCCACCCATTGCAGCACCCATCGCGACGGGAGCTTTGAAATTGTAGTTTCCGGATGCCGCGACCCAGCGGCCGGGCTCAACGCAGAACACGCTGAGATCAATGGGATCGCTCTCGGCGGGAACTAAGCGGTCTTTTCCGATGATGCGATCTTGTTTGCCACCGGTGACAATCTCGCCCGCGAGAAGAAGCAATGGCTTTTTCGAATTATTGACCAGTACGAGCTGATTTACCTGCGCGCCGTCGCTGTGTGGCTCGCGCCAGACGCCGTCCCTGCGGCGCGGACGGACTAGAGGAGAAATGTTGCCCGACTCCGAGACGATCACATCACCTGATCGCAACCCTTCGTCCAGAGTGAGGAAGGCGTGGGTGTCATGAGAGGAAGAGGTGACGACAGGAAAGATGGTCAGGTTTCCATGCCGGACAGGATCGAGTACCTGATAATGAGAGCTAGAGGGAACTTCGCCTCCGCGAAGGCAGGGAACGATTACGGCCATTGCAACCCCGACGGATGCAACCACCAGCACAAGCCAAAGCTTTTTGGATTTGGACATAAATCCTCCTGGTTCGCGGCTCGGAACGACAGGCATACCCTAGCGGCTAAAGCCGATCAGAAAAGTACAACGCATCGGCACAAGTGGAACTCGTGCCCTTCCCTGCGGCCTCGCCTTCTTACGTACTCGCGTTCCTTGCGATTGAGGAACGGCAAAAATCAACGATCTTGCGTCTAAAAACTTGATAGCATCCGGGGGGGACATGTCCGCAATCGGCCAAGACGTAGTCGAACCTGTTGGGGGCGGTGTGCTGGCGCCATCCATTGCGGAGCTCTATTCAAAGAGCAAGGCGGCTGATTTTGGGCTTGGGGCCGACGAGTTTGCGGCGATCCTTGATGAAGTCGCAGCAAAGGGCCCACCCGCAGCTTCACCAAAGCAAAAGCAAGATTTCTGCAGCCGGCTTTACGTAGAAGATCTGGTGCTCACACGAATGTGTGCCGCGGGGAACGAACGCGCATGGGAAATATTCATGCTCCGCTTCAGAGAAAAACTTTACGACGTCGCGAGGCAGATCACGCGTGAAGATTCGGCGGGCAGGGAACTGGCTGATTCGGTGTATGCAGATTTGTACGGAACGAGAACTCGCGACGGCGAACGCGTGTGCAAACTGAATTCCTATAGCGGCAGAGGCTCGCTTGATGGCTGGCTGCGAACGGTTTTGGCTCAGGAGCATGTGAACAGATATCGGCGTCAGCGCCGGCTGGTGAGTCTGGACGAAGAGTCAGAAGAGGGGACGCAGTACGCGGCGACGACGGTCTCCCCGGCGATTCCGTTGGACACTCGGCTCGAGCGCGCAACGGATGATGCTTTGCGATCGCTCTCTGCAGAGGACCGATTCGTGCTGGCCTCATACTTTCTGGATCAACGCACTCTGGCGCAGATTGGGCGGACGTTGTCCGTACACGAATCTACGATCAGCCGGAAAGTCGAAAAGCTTACTAAAGGAATTCGCAAGCAAATCCTCAAAAACCTGATTCGGCATGGGATGGGACGCAGGCAGGCGGAAGAGGCGCTCAGCGCTGATGTGCGCGACATGACTGTGGATATTCGTGCCAGCCTGGCGCAAGATTCGGTGGCCCCGGCGTTCTCAGAGAAAGGAGCAAAAGCTGGTGAAGGAGGGAGCTAGTCAAACTGGGAGCAAACCAGAAATGGGCGTACTGAGAAAACTCGTTTCTGGACGCTTGCAGGCGCAGGCGGCGGGGCCGCATCCGGATCCGGATGTGCTTGCTGCCTTTGCGGAGAACGCGCTGCTCCAGGCAGAGCGCGCGCAGTTATTGCAGCACCTGGGAGCCTGCCATAATTGCCGCGAAATTCTCTACCTGGCTGCGCCGGATTCTGCAGCTGCGCAACAGGTTCTCTCCTACCAGCCGAAGCGCCGCTCATGGATGATGTTTCGCTGGGGCGCGCTTGCCGCATCGGTCGTGATTGTGGGGGTGGCTGTGACCGCCCGGCATTCGCTACTTGAGAAGAGCACTCTAAGCAGCCAATCGCGTGACATGGCAACAGCTCCGGTTTCGGCTTCGCCGAAAATGGCGCAGGAAAAGGCCCCGGCGGATGTTGAGAGTGCGCGTGATCGGCTTGCCCCTGCCCCGCAGCCAGTGGCGAAAGAGCGGCCCGAACTCAAGCACATGACCGCGAAGCCGCAAGCCGGCATGCAGTTCGATGACTCGGACCAGGTGCGAGTCTCAACTGGGCCGGTGGCAGATCAGGCTAAGAAATCACGCAACGACAATTTGACCATCAATGGACGCACCGTTGCCGGGCCTACAAATCAGGTAACTCCTGCTGCTTCGGCAGCGGTGGCCGGCGCAGTGGCGAAAGACAAAAGTTATGTGGTTGGCGGCTTGGCGAATTCCAACGCCCTAAGCGCGCAAATATCTGGGAGAGGCAATTTGGATGGCACCATTGTTGATGCTTCCGGAGCTGCTATCGGCAACGCGAAGGTCAGCACGCTTGGGCCGGCTGGGGAGAAAACGGCGACTTCCGATCCCGAGGGAAGATTTGTTTTTAGTGCTTTGACGCCTGGTACCTACTCTATTAAGGCCGAAGCCAGCGGGTTCAAATCCAGCGAAGTCACAAACTTGGCTGTGGTGGAGAACGAGGTGGCAACGCTTGGAGTCAGACTCGATCCAGGGAGTGCGGCAGAGACTGTGCAATTGAGCGGACGCGGCGCCCGTACCGGCAACGGTGAGCGGATTCGCAGGCGGCCAAGCTAAGGGAACGATGCCGCAGAAGGCGGTTGCAAGCAACGCCCCGTCTCGAATGAAAACAGTGCCTATCGCGCAGTGGAGGCTTACAGCTGAGGGCGCGGTGCAGAAATCACTGGATTCTGGCCACAGTTGGCAGAACGCCCTGGTTTCAAGAGATGTCGCATTCCGATCTCTTTGCTCCATAAAGCAGGAGGTCTGGGTTGGAGCCAATGCTGGGGCGCTATTTCATTCGGTTGATTCAGGCCAAACGTGGAACCAGATTCAGCCTGCGGCCGCTAATCAGAAGTTGACTTCTGACATTGTGCACATTGAATTTTCGGATCCGGCCCATGGCTTGATAAGTACCTCAAATGGCGAGGTTTGGTCCACATCTGACGGGGGCCAGAGCTGGCGCCGCAAGTAGCCCATTGGAGCCATTCAGGGGTTACTGAAGTGACATTTACGCTTCCCGCCACGGCAGCTACTATTCAGTCGTGGTTTGGCAGACCTGGGGGAGGGCTGCCGAGGCGTCCTGATTGATCAGGGCG
>QHZV01000205.1:0-414 GCA_003224785.1 Acidobacteriota bacterium | reverse complement strand
GGAATCATGGCAGGAAATGGAATCACAGAGGTAACCGATTCGAGCTTCGATCAGGATGTCCTCAAGTCGGAGACACCGGTGCTGGTGGACTTCTGGGCGGCTTGGTGCGGGCCCTGCCGCGCGATCGCCCCAATCGTAGATGAATTGGCTACTGAGTACGCAGGCAAGCTCAAAGTCAGCAAAATGGACGTGGACCGCAACAGCGCGACCCCCATGCGCTACGGAGTTCGTGGCATCCCAACATTGCTCGTATTCAAGGGCGGCCAAGTGAAAGAGCAGATCGTTGGCTATGTCGCCAAGGAACAGATTCAGAAGGCTCTGGATAAGCACATCGGATAAGTAGCCTACAGCTTTCGATAGAAACGCCCGGGGTCCAAACCCGGGCGTTGTTGTCTGTGACGCTCAATGAAGAGC
>QHZV01000128.1 GCA_003224785.1 Acidobacteriota bacterium | reverse complement strand
CGCGACAGGCCGGTGACTTCGTCCACTTCTTCGTGCAGCGTGACGCCTTCCTGCAAGTCTTTGAACTGCACCGTTCCGCCAATCTCCGTGAGGATCGCGAAGGTGTAGGGGTCCCACTCGACCATCACCTGGCCCAGCGTAACCGGATCGCCTTCGTTCACCTTGACGCGCGCACCGTAAACAACAGAGTATCGCTCGCGCTCGCGGTTTTTCTCGTCCACGACTGCGATTGAACCCTGCCGGTTCATCACCACCAGATCGCCAGTTTTTGACTTGACGGTCTGCAAGCCGATGAAGCGGACTGTTCCCGCGGTTCTTGCATCAAGCCTCGACTGTTCCGAAACTCGCGATGCCGTGCCGCCGATGTGGAATGTACGCATCGTAAGCTGCGTTCCCGGTTCGCCGATCGACTGCGCCGCGATCACGCCGGTTGCTTCGCCGAGTTCCACAAGGCGTCCGGAAGCCAGGTTGCGACCGTAGCACATGACGCAAACTCCGCGCTTCGATTCGCAGGTGAGCACAGAGCGAATCTTCACCCGCTCAATGCCTGCTGCCTGGATCGCACCAGCCAGGTCTTCAGTGATCTCGTGATTGATGTCCACGATCACGTTGCCATCGTAGTCTTTGATCTTCTCAAGCGACACGCGGCCAACGATTCGATCGCGCAGAGGCTCGATAATTTCGCCAGCTTCAACGATACCGGCCACGTAGATTCCATCCACGGTTCCGCAATCGTATTCGCTGATGATCACGTCCTGGGCAACGTCAACCAAGCGGCGAGTCAGATACCCCGAATCAGCCGTCTTCAATGCCGTGTCGGCCAGTCCCTTACGCGCGCCGTGTGTCGAGATGAAGTACTGCAATACCGTCAATCCCTCACGGAAGTTGGCAGTGATCGGCGTCTCGATAATTTCGCCGGACGGCTTGGCCATCAAGCCGCGCATACCGGAGAGCTGGCGAATCTGCTGTTTCGATCCACGAGCGCCGGAATCAGCCATGATGTAAATCGGATTGATCAAGCCTTCCTTGTCTCGCTGTTGCATCTGCCCGAACATCTCGTCAGCAACTTTTTCCGTAATCCCCGACCAGATTTCGATGACCTTGTTATAGCGCTCGCCGTTGGTGATCGCGCCGTCCAGGTATTGCTGCTGAACTGCCACGACCTGCTTTTCGCCGTCACGCACCAGCGTCTTCTTGTTGTCAGGAATGACCATGTCGTCAATTCCGATCGACAAGCCGGCGCGAGTGGCATAACGGAAGCCAAGCTCTTTGACTTCATCAAGCATTTTCACCGTCAGCTCTAGGCCATATGTGAGATAGCAGAAATTCACCAGCTGCCCGATGCCCTTCTTTTTCAGCAAGCCATTGATATATGGCATCCCTTCGGGAAGGTGATCGTTCAGGATGGCGCGACCGACGGTCGTGTTGAGGAACGCGCGATCATAGCTGATGGGATCGGTGTGCACGATGTCCTGATCGTCATACGCAGTAGTCAGATCAATAACTTCACCCGTGTGGCGGAGGCGGATCGGCGTGAGCGTTTCCACTTCTTCGGCGTGCAGCGCGAGCAGCACTTCGTCAATATTGGCGAATGCGCGGCCTTCGCCTTTTGCACCGGGCTTGCCTTTCGTCAGGTAATAAAGGCCTAGCACCATATCCTGCGTCGGCACGGTAATCGGTTGGCCTGATGCCGGCGAAAGAATATTGTGCGAGGACAGCATCAGCACGCTGGCTTCAACCTGGGCTTCCGGAGACAGCGGAATGTGCACCGCCATCTGGTCGCCGTCAAAGTCGGCGTTGAATGCCGTGCAAACCAGCGGGTGGATCTTGATCGCCTTGCCTTCCACCAGCACCGGCTCAAACGCCTGAATGCCCAGCCGGTGAAGGGTTGGAGCGCGGTTCAAGAGCACCGGATGGTCTTTGATGACCTCTTCCAAAATGTCCCAAACAATAGGTTCCTGCTGCTCGACCATTTCCTTCGCTTGCTTGATGGTCGTGCAGTGCCCCGTCTGCTCGAGCCGGTGATAGATGAAGGGCTTGAACAGTTCCAAGGCCATTTTCTTCGGGAGGCCGCACTGGTGCAGCTTCAGCTCGGGACCGACAACGATGACTGAACGTCCCGAGTAGTCCACACGCTTGCCGAGCAGGTTCTGGCGGAAGCGGCCCTGCTTGCCTTTGAGCGTGTCAGAAAGCGATTTCAGTGGGCGATTGTTCGCGCCACGCAGCACACGGCCACGGCGCCCGTTATCGAACAGCGCGTCCACAGCTTCCTGCAGCATGCGCTTTTCGTTGCGCACGATGACTTCCGGCGCGTGCAAGTCCATCAGCTTCTTTAGCCGGTTGTTGCGGTTGATCACTCGACGATACAGATCGTTCAGATCAGAGGTTGCAAAACGCCCGCCATCCAGTGGAACCAGTGGCCGCAGCTCCGGTGGAATGACCGGAATCACGTCGAGAATCATCCAGTTCGGCTTGTTGCCGCTCTTCCGGAATGCCTCAACAACTTTCAGCCGCTTGGCGTACTTGAGCCGCTTCTGCAGCGAAGTTTCGTGGCGCATCTTCTCGCGCAACTCAGTCGAGAGCGACTCCACTTCCACGCGCTTGAGAAGTTCTTTGATCGCTTCGGCGCCCATCATGGCGCGGAAGCCCGCTGGCCGATATTGCTGGTCCAGTTCGCGATACTTGGCTTCGTCTTTGATGACTTCGCGCTCTTTTACCGGAGCGTCGCCGGGCTCAACCGTGACGTACGCCTCGAAGTAAAGAATGGCTTCGAGATCGCGCAGGGAAATATCAAGCAGGTGTCCGATGCGGCTGGGCAGTCCTTTGAAGAACCACACGTGCGAGCAGGGCGACGCCAACTCGATGTGTCCGAGGCGCTCGCGGCGCACTTTCGAAAGCGTAACTTCGACGCCGCACTTGTCGCAGATTACGCCACGGTGCTTCATGCGCTTGTACTTGCCACAGAGGCACTCCCAGTCGGTGACCGGGCCAAAGATGCGGGCGCAGAACAGGCCATCGCGCTCCGGCTTGAATGTGCGGTAGTTGATGGTCTCCGGTTTCGTCACCTCGCCATGCGACCAGCTCCGGATTTTCTCCGGAGAGGCCAGGCTGATGCGAATTGCGTCGAAATCGGCGACAGGGTTTGCCAGGTCAAATGGGCTCGAACGGAACAAGATTTCCTCCACTCCTGCGGCGTTTCGCTGCCGCCAGCGGCTCCGGAATCAAATGTAGAGACGCAGCTTGCTACGTCTCACGCCAGCCAAAGGCCAGTAATTTGAGCTGACAGTTTGGGAGCAAGCGCTGCCAGCCTTTTTCTTCAAAACTTATGTGTGTTCCTCTGTGTCGTTCCCCTGTGCTCTCTGTGGCTGGCTCGAAAACCTTGAACCAAAGAGGACACCGAGGTCTCACAGAGTTAATCTGCTTCCAACAACACGCCGCGTGTC
>QHZV01000127.1:7264-8545 GCA_003224785.1 Acidobacteriota bacterium | reverse complement strand
CAGGGAGTCGGGCATACTCGAACCAGAGTCCATATAGCTTTGCCACTCAGGTCCGCCCTCGTTTTTGCAGCCGTCAGTCCTTCGGTTAGCTGCCCGTCGCTTGACGATTCTCCGCTTCGGCCTCTAATCTAGAACGTTTAGTTGTTCGGTCAATTTTATTCAGCTCTCCTATGCCCGACAATTATTTTGCCCGCTATCTTCCGTTGCTGATCCACTTCCTTTTGGCTGGGGCGTTGGCCACTGCGCTGGTGACGCTGTCGTGGATCATCGGCTACCGCAGGCCGACGCGGGCGAAACTCTCTCCATATGAATGCGGCATGACCCCAGTGGGCGATGCCCGCCAACGCTTTTCGGTGAAGTTCTACATGGTGGCAATGCTTTTCATCCTTTTCGACGTGGAGGCCGTGTTCCTTTATCCGTGGGCAATCATTCTGAAAGACTTGAAAGCGCATGGACAGGCCTTGTTTGGAATTTCCGAGATGTTTGTGTACATCGGGATCGTGCTGGTGGGGTTCTGGTACATCTGGAAAAAAGGCGTGCTCGATTGGGGATTAACGATAACGCAAACGCAAACTCCGCGTGCTAGAGTCGCGCGCGCTGGGAGCGAAGTCTGATGGCGTTGGCTCCGGCGGTCACCGATCTTGAGCAATTGAAGTCGCATCCGGCGGTCTCACGCTTGGTTTCATGGAATGCGGCGGCTGTTGAGGGGGCGAAGTTTGATCGCGAGGAGATGACGATTTACATCGAGCGCTCGGCGATCCGCGAGGCCTGCGCGCTGCTAAGGGATGACCAGAGCTGTCCGTTCAACTATTTGTCGGATGTGACTTGTGTGGATTTGTATCCGGCAGAGCCCCGATTTGAAGTGATTTATCATCTTCTGTCGATTCCAAACAAAGAGCGGGTTCGGCTAAAAGTAAAGCTCAACGGCGATACGCCTGCCCTAGACTCTGTAACTTCCGTCTGGCCGGGCGCAAATTATTTTGAGCGCGAAGTTTTCGATCTATTTGGAATACGTTTCAATGGGCACCCTTATTTACGCCGCTTGCTGATGCCAGAAAACTGGGAAGGCCACCCGCTGAGGAAAGATTATCCGGTGGAGGGCTACCGATAAAAATTGGTAATCGGGTATTTGGGTAGTTTTAATTTAAGAGCTGCCTGAGTTGCGTTACCAAAACCGAATTTTTTCAAAGTACCAAATTACAAAATTTCCAAATTACAAAATTCTTCATGTCCCACCTCTCGCCCACACCCGCGCTAGAACCCGGTCAGGACAAGACCATG
>QHZV01000127.1:6593-7175 GCA_003224785.1 Acidobacteriota bacterium | reverse complement strand
TGAGAAGACCTGCGAGGCAAAGTTTTACCAGCAGGTGGTACCACTCACCGATCGTATCGATTATCTCTGCCCGATGACCAACAATCTCTGCTACGTGCTTGCGGTGGAGAAGTTGCTGGGGCTCGAGATTCCGCCGAAGGCGCAGTGGCTGCGCGTAATGATGAACGAGTTGACGCGCATCAACTCGCACCTGGTGTGGCTGGGCACGCATGCCATGGACATCGGCGCGATGACAGTCTTCCTATATTGCTTCCGTGAGCGCGAAGATGTTTTGCGGCTGTTTGAGGCGATCAGCGGACAGCGCATGATGACCTCGTATTTCCGGATAGGCGGCGTTGCCCTCGATGCTCCGCTGGATTTCTTTAGTCGTGTGCGCAAGTTCGCGGACCGCTTCCCTTCTAGAATCGATCAGTACGAAGGATTGCTCACGGGAAATCCGATCTGGGTAATGCGAACCAAGGGTGTCGCAAAACTTTCCGCCGAAGATGCAATTGCCATGGGAGCAAGCGGGCCAACTCTTCGTGGCAGCGGCGTGGATATTGATTTGCGGCGCGATATGCCGTACTCCGGATACGAAAACTT
>QHZV01000127.1:5240-6579 GCA_003224785.1 Acidobacteriota bacterium | reverse complement strand
ACATGTGCCGCGTGCAGGAACTGCGCGAGTCAATTGGTATCGTGAAGCAGGCGCTGGATGGCATGCCTGAGGGGCCGATCAAAGCGAACGCGCCCAAGGTCGTGTTGCCTGACCGCGAGAAGATGAAGACGGAGATGGAATCGCTCATCTACCACTTCAAAATCATTACCGAAGGTTTTCAGGTCCCTGAGGGCGAGGTTTATCAGGCAGTCGAATCGCCGCGCGGCGAAATGGGATACTACGTTGTCAGCGACGGTGGGCCGAAACCCTACCGCGTGCACATGCGTTCGGCTTGCCTGGCAAATATGCAGACTCTGCCGAAGATGTGTGAAGGACGATTGCTCGCGGATGTGGTGGCGGCGATTGGAAGCATTGATATTGTGCTGGGAGAGATTGACCGGTAAGAAATTGGTAATTTTGTAATCGGGTAATTTAAACATCGTCGTGGGTGGTTCGTCGCAGGACGGCCAAAACCCACACCAGCCGCGAAGTTGCGGAATATGAAAGCCCGGCGACGGAAATGCCGGGTGAGCACAAAAGAGAGCAAGTCCTGTGAGGACGGCACAAACCGATGCGTTTCTCTGATCAATTCGAGCAAAGATTCGCCGAGATGGTTACGCATTATCCGACAAAGCGGTCGGTGCTGGTGCCAACGCTCCTGTATGCGCAGGACGAGGTCGGCTTTCTTTCCGACAAGGTCATTGCCGAACTCGCCGGACGGTTGGAGCTGACCATCCTCGACGTCCGCAACGTGATCAGCTATTACTCGATGCTTACGACCAAGCCGCGTGGCAAATTCAACGTGCAGGTTTGCACAAATATCGCATGCCTGCTCCGCGGTGGAGAAGAATTGCTGGAGCATTGTGAGAAGAAACTCAGCGTCGGGCACAAAGGCACAACTCCAGACGGAATGTTTTCGCTTGAAGAAGTTGAATGTATTGGCGCATGCAGCTGGGCGCCAGCGGTCCAAGTCAATTACGACTTTCACGAGAACCTGACAGCGGAGAAAATGGACCAGGTTTTGGACGGATATAGGAAGAAGGCGGCGCAGTAAGATTTGTAATTTGGTAATTGAAAAATCGCGATCCGATGTGTTGGGTCCACAATTACCAAATTACAAAATTACCCAATTCCCAAATGGCATCTCTGGTTTCACATCCCGACGAGGTAAGAGTGGTGGCGAAGCGCTTTGGACAGGGCGCGACGAACATTGACCGCTACCTCGAACTCGACGGCTACAAGGCCGCGCGGAAAGCGCTCGCCATGCAGCCGGAGGCGATCGTCAACGAAGTCAAGAATTCGGGATTGCGCGGGCGCGGTGGCGCAGGATTCAACACTG
>QHZV01000127.1:0-5168 GCA_003224785.1 Acidobacteriota bacterium | reverse complement strand
TTCGAGCATGATCCGCATGCGGTGATCGAAGGCGTGATCATCGCGGGGCTGGCCGTGGGTGCGCAGTCGGGATACATCTACATTCGCGGTGAGTATCGCTACCTGCTCGATATTATGCAGAAGGCGATTGCTGACGCCTACGCGAAAGGCTTTCTTGGCAAAAACATTTTTGGCAGCGGGCGCGATTTCGAAGTCTATTGGCATGGCGGTGCAGGCGCGTACGAAGTTGGCGAAGAGTCGGCATTGATGGAGTCACTCGAAGGTAAGCGTGGAGTGCCACGAATCCGGCCTCCGTTCCCCGCTGTGGTTGGGCTGTGGGGGGGGCCAACTGTCATTAATAATGCGGAGACGCTTGCCAGCGTGCCGCACATTATTCTTGGTAGCGCGGAGTGGTTTGCCGGCCTTGGCACGCCGAAAAATGGCGGAACGCGGTTGTTCTGCCTGAGCGGGCACCTCAACAAGCCTGGCGTTTACGAGCTGCCAATGGGTTAAAACCTGAAAAAGATGATTTATGACGTAGGCGGCGGAATTCCGAACGGACGAAAGTTTCGACACACTGATGAAGGCCGGCAGCATGCTCGGATCAGGCGGGCTCGTCGTTGTGGATGACAGCACATGCATGGTGAAATTCGCGCTGCGGATCATGAAGTTTTACAAGCACGAGAGCTGCGGATGGTGCATCCCTTGCCGTGAAGGGACCGACTGGCTGGAAAAAACGCTGACGCGGTTCCATACCGGCGGCGGCATTAAGAAGGACATTGATAATATTCAATACTTGTCCGAGAACATGCTGGGACGGACTTTCTGCCCGCTCGGCGATGCGGCAGCGCTGCCCACGATTTCGATTGTGAAGAAGTTCAGAAAAGAATTTGAAGACCACTTGGAAGGAAAACCGTGTCCGTTTGAGAAGCAGAGCTCAGTGCAAAGATTGCCGGTTTTTGCATAGGAGCTTTTAGCCTTTAGCTCTTGGCTTTTAGCTGAACCCCAAAGGGTCTGGCTAAGAGCCAACGGCTAAGAGCTAATAGCTGAATTTCATGGCTGATTCTCCCAAACTCGTAAACGTCACAGTGGACGGCAAAGCCGTGTCCGCTCCCGCCGGCACTCTGCTGATCGAAGCCTGTAAGACAGCCGGGATCGAAGTGCCTGCGTTCTGCTATTACCCTAATCTCTCCCTGCAGGGCGCATGCCGCATGTGCCTGGTGCGGGTGGAAAAGATGCCGAAATTGCAGACTGCCTGCACGACGGGTATCACAGACGGCATGGTTGTGGTCACCGACAGCGACGAGATTCGACAAGCGCGCAAGAGCATGGTCGAGTTGCTGCTGGGGAACCATCCACTGGATTGCCCGGTGTGCGATGCCGGCGGCGAGTGCGAACTGCAGGACATGACATTTTCGTACGGCGCGGCGGAGTCGAAATACATTGACATTAAATCGCACCGTGACGAGCAGCAATGGTCGCCGGTGGTTTATTTCGATCGTCCACGATGCATTCTGTGTTACCGCTGCGTGCGTGTTTGTGGCGAGGCCATGGACGTTTGGGCGCTGGGCGTTGACAACCGCGCGGTGAACTCGACGATTGTTCCTAATAAAGAAGATCACCTTGAGTGCGAAGAATGCGGCATGTGCATTGATATTTGCCCGGTGGGCGCGCTGACATCTGGCGCGTATCGCTATAAGACGCACCCTTGGGAGATGAAGCACGTCGGCACCACTTGCACGCATTGCGCAGATGGCTGCAAGACGACCTTGGGGGTTCGCCGCTCAGATACTGGGATGGAAATTGTTCGCGGCGACAATCGCGATAAGAGCGGCATCAATGGCGATTTTCTCTGCATCAAGGGACGTTACGCGTTTGATTTTGCAAATCATGAAGACCGACTGACGCAACCGTTGGTTCGCAGGAATGGAAAGCTGGCGCCGGCGACATGGGAAGAGGCATTTGCGCTGGTCGGGCGGCGATTCAAAGAGATTCGCGATCGCGACGGCGGGCAAGCGATCGGCGTGATCGGCTCGACGCGAACGACCAACGAAGAGGCCTACCTACTTCAGAAATTTGCACGAACGGTGCTTGGGACAAACAATATTGACCATCACCGCACCGCGGATTTGCCTGCGTTTGCGGCCGCAATTCATGGAAAACCGAATTCCACCGCAAGCATGCGCGATGTCTATGACGCGCCTGCGATTCTGCTGATCGGGAATGATCCGACTGAGCAACATCCGTTGCTGGCATGGCAAATTCGTAATAATGTGCGACTGCACAATGCGCGGCTGTATGTAGCAAACTCAGAAGAAATCAAGTTACATCGGCAAGCCGTCAGCTTCACACAAATACCCAATGATGGCTATCACGAGTTTGTTTCCTTCTTGGCTGGGCCAGGTTCGGACGGGGGAGGACGCCCATCCCCCCAAAAATCGTGGGCGGATATACGCGAGAAGCTTCTGGCCGAACCGAAGCTCGTCATCATTTTTGGATCTGAGATATTCGGGAACGGCATTCAATCGTTGACAAAATTCGCAGCCGGGATTCCTGGGGCAAAGCTGATCTGCCTGGCCGATTACGCGAACTCGCGGGGAGCCGCCGACATGGGACTCTATCCCGATTTGCTTCCCGGGTATTTCGCTGTTTCAGATGGCAACAAATTTCGGGAAGAATGGGGCTCGTTGCCGCAGAAAACCGGGCTAAGCCTTCCCGAGATGCTCGAAGGTGCAAAGTCAGGTGCGCTCAAAGCGCTTTACGTTATCGGTGCGAATCCGGTTGGGCGATTGAACGTCGCGCCTGCGGACCTGAAGAACACGTTCACCGTGGTGCAGGACATGTTCCTGACCGAAACTGCCGCGCTGGCCGACGTTGTCATTCCAGCAGCAAATGCCTACGAGAAGTCAGGAACATTCACCAACACCTGCGGCGATCTTCAGATTGTGAAAAAGGCCGGCGAACTCGCGACCGCAAAGCCGGATTTCGAAATGATTGTACGCATTGCAGACGCGATGGGATTTGATGTTCACAAACTGGTTCCGTTCGGGCACGGGGTTCGTTCCGATATGGGCCAGTCACGCGGTGCGCAGTCCGGCGAGGCCGATCGTCACGGAGTGTGGCTCGAAGCGAATGGGCTGGAGCCGAAGATGAATCCGTTCGATCCGATGGCGATGCTGGATGAAATTCAGCGCCTGGTGCCGGGATACGACATTTCAAGGATCGAGCTGATGGCAGGCAACGATCAGCACACCGCTATTGAGAATATGGAACCGGGCGCAACACAGCGGTCAGAGCTGATTGCGCCGGCAAACAACAATTTGTTTACTTCCGGAACTGTTGGGCGATATTCACGGACATTGAATTCTGTAATCGAAAACAAGAATCCTGAGCCGGCTGAAGTTCCGGCGGACTGAAGACATTTGGTAATTGAGTAATTTTGTAATTGGGTAATTGAAAACTCGTGTGGCGGTTTTCAATTTCCTAATTACACAATTATTCAATTGTCTATAACTCTCTTCATTATCGTCTCCGTCATCAAGATCGCCCTGATCTTGTTCGTGCTTTTGACCGCGGTCGCGTACACGGTTTGGCTCGAGCGCAAAGTTGTGGGCCACATGCAGAACCGCTGGGGACCCACGCGGGTCGGCCCGTTCGGTTTACTGCAGCCGGCAGCTGATGGCGTGAAATTTCTGTTCAAGGAAGATTTGACGCCGCCGCACGTCTATAAGCCGCTCTACATAGCCGCGCCAATGATCGCGGTGGTTTTCGCTGTGACTTCAATCGCTGTGATTCCGTTTGGGAACTGGCTGAACGTCGGAAAGATCAGCACGCCATTTCAAATTACCGACGTAAACATCGGACTGCTGGTTGTCCTCGGCATTACTTCTCTCGGCGTGTATGGCGTCGCGCTTTCCGGGTGGTCTTCAAACAGCAAGTATTCCCTGCTTGGTGGCCTACGTGCCAGTGCGCAGATGGTCAGCTATGAGATTGCGCTGGGACTGTCGTTGGTCGGCGTACTAATGCTGGCGGGGACGTTCAGTCTGCGTGGAATCGTAGATGCGCAGGCGGGACACTTCTGGGGATTCATTCCTAACTGGTTTATCTTTCGTGGTGGGCAGATAGTCGCGTTTTTTATTTATTTAACTGCCGCATACGCCGAGACCAACCGCATCCCGTTCGACTTGCCGGAGGCTGAAACCGAGCTCGTTGCCGGTTATCACACCGAATACAGTGCCATGAAATTTGCCATGTTCTTCATGGCGGAATACGCGAACATGATTACGGTCGCATGCCTGGCGTCCCTGCTTTTCCTGGGCGGATGGCGAGGACCGATTTTCGGCCCGGACTGGCTACAGCAGTTGCTACCGCTGTTCTGGTTCGTGCTGCGAGTCTTTGCATTTCTTTTTGTATATATCTGGGTGCGCGGAACGTTGCCCCGCTTTCGCTATGACCAGTTGATGGCGTTTGGATGGAAGTTTCTATTGCCGTTGGCGATTGCGAATTTGGTGGTGACGGCGGTGGTGGTGGCGCTGACGTAGCAAATTGGCGCGCGAGGGCGCGCGCCCCACACAACATGCTTCATCTGATCTTATTTTCGTTGTTCGTAATCATCTGCGTCGCTGGCGCGGTCAACCTGCTGCTGCAACGCCATCCGATTAACAGCGCGTTGTCGCTGGTGGTAGTAATGGGATCGCTGGCGGTTGAGTATTTGCTGCTCGGCGCTGAGTTTGTTGCAGCTATCCAGGTGATCGTCTATGCCGGCGCGATTATGGTGCTCTTCGTCTTCGTCATCATGCTGCTCAACGCCGGAGAAGAAGAACACACGCAGGGCAGCCGGGTGGCTTGGCTGCTGGGACTTCCGGGAGCTTTGGCCATCACGGTGGTGATCGCCTGGGCGCTGGTGCAATCGGAAGGATCCGCTGTCGCTTTAGGCGTGACCCCGGATGCACAAAAAGCGTTTGGCAATGCAGCCGATATTTCGCAGCTCCTATTTCATCAATTTCTCTTGCCCTTTGAGGTCACTTCAATTCTGGTGTTGATTGCGATCATGGGCGCGGTGGTCTTGGCCGCGCGGCCTGAATCCGAAAGGAGAGAAGGCTAATGATACCGCTGTCCTGTTATCTAGTCCTCAGCGCGATTCTGTTCGCATGCGGAGTGACGGGATTTTTGATCAAGCGCAACATCAT
>QHZV01000126.1:5845-9090 GCA_003224785.1 Acidobacteriota bacterium | reverse complement strand
CATTTCAGGCGTTGGATCGGCGTGGGCAAACAGGTAGCCCTTGGTCCCGTACAGTTTCCGGATTTCCTCAAGATCATCTGTAAGCTGCACGGCATTCGCGGGCTCGCCCGCCTTCAGGTGAATCAACGTTTGCAGCTTCTCCACAGGAAAGACAGAGTTGCCTTCCCACTCAATATTTACCAGCTTGTATTGAACGCCGGGGAGGACGGGAAACGTCACGTCAACCTTGGTTTCCGCTCCGTCTTCAGCGACCTTGGCTTGCGAATCCGAAAACTGCGCCTTCAAGTATCCACGCGACAAATAAACTGGAAGCAAATTTCTTTCTTCCTGCACGCGCATTTTCGTTCGTGTGTAGTCCTGGCCAGAGAGGCTTTTTGCTGCAGCCTGCAATGCAGGGAGTTCCCCATTTGCCGCCCCTGGAAACTCCACATTGCGGACCAGGACCGGATGCAAATTCACCTGATAAAGATACGACGTGATCGGTCCATTCAGCGCGCCCGCCGGATGATATTCAGCCTCCCCGAAGATTTTTCGCTCGTCGAGGATTCGCTTCAACGCCTCCGCGACCTGATCGGCGAGGTTGCCAGATGCCGGCACGCGGCCTTCGAACAACGGCAACTTCGAGCGCAGCAGGCCGAGCAGTTCGTCGTCAGAAAACCACACAAAATTATCGAAGGTGATCGGAACAAGTTGGTCGTTCTCCGCTACTTGCAGATCTAAATTGCATCCCGCGGTTGAATATTGATATTTGTAGCTCAGGTTCGAGAAGAGTCCAGTTTCACCAAGTTTCTGCGCCGCCTGCTCGAACTGCTTCTCGCCGGCAAGGTCCCCCAGCTTCAGCCCAGAAGCGGCAATCACCTGATCTTCTTTGAAGTGGTTCAACCCAGTTACGTGAATCGAGAGCAGTTTGTAACTCAGCTTTGACTTTGTGGAGTCCTGTGCACAGAGTTCGATGCAAAGTATTAGAAGCGCAACAAGGGAACGGCGAAGGAAGCGACTCACGGGCGAATTGTACAACAGGGTTGGAAAGCAGATTTCATTGGCGATGCGCTTATCGTTTGCTGGCGGAAGCAGCTGCGTCAGCCGCCTTAATTTTCACGGCGATATCAATGAAAGCCAGAGCAGCCCGGCTCAGGGCCTTGTCTTTGCGGAAGACGAGAGCCAGATCGCGACGAATCGGCGCCGCGTCAGCCAGAGGAATTGCGGCGAGCACCTTTGCTTGCACGTCTTCCTGAACATTTGAGCGCGATATGAACCCGACGCCCACATCCGCCGCGACAAAGCGTTTCAGCAGTTCGCTGGAGTCAAGTTCCATCGCGTAGCGGGGTTTAAGCTTTTGCTCATGAAAAAGGTCGTCGAGCGCATCCCGTGTGTGTCCAACTTTGGGCATTACGAGCGGGTACTGGGCTATGTCGGCTGCTGACGCGGACTTCAGCTTTGCAAGGGGATGCTTTGGCGTGACGATCAGAACGAGTTCATCTTTGTGAATCAGGACCGCAGTGAGACGATTATCCGTGACCGGCATCGAAACAACGCCGAAGTCCACGGAGTTGTCAATCACCGATTCGAGAATTTTCGCGTAGTCCGCCCGCCGGATGCTGACCGAAACATCCGGATATTGCTTTTTGAAATGCGCGAACACCTCTGGCAGAATGTGCAGGCAAGTGCCTTCGTTCGCGCCTACGACAATTTCTCCTCGAGGAACACGTTCTGTTTCAGCGATCGCGACAGTGGCAGCCTTACGAGCATCGAGTGTTTCTTCGGAGAATTTGAGGAACAGCTTTCCCGACGCGGTCAGCGAGACCTTTCCGCCCGACCGGTCAAGCAGCTTGGCTCCGACCTCTTCCTCGAGCGATCGAATCTGCGAGGAAATTGCCGGCTGCGTGCGGAAGCGCTTCTCCGCCGCCCGCGAAAAGCTCGACAGCCGCGAAACTTCAATAAATGTTTCTAATTGGTCGAAGTCCATAGAAAAAATCGCGTCAGGCTTTAGGCGTTAGGCTTCAGAATCTAAATGCCATGAAGCAAGTGCGTCAGTGGGCCCCCAGGATTCAAAGTGTACTGCCTGAAACCCGAAGCCTGATGCCCAAAGCCAAATTTATTGCCGCGATAAAATTAATCAATTTCCTACGCTCAACGCGGCCCACTAGACTGATCGCACCTGCACTGTTTGAAAGATTGTAGCAGGTGTACAATTCTCCAGATTCCCAGAGAAAGCTTATTGCAGCCCTCAAGGCTGTCCGCAGTGTGTCCGACGATCGCGGGATTTCGCCCGACTTCTTAAAGGAGCATTTCAAAATGGCAGATGCAAAAACTGTCCTGGAGTTCGCGAAGAAAAACGGGGTCAAACTGCTTGACCTTCGCTTCACGGATTTGCCGGGATTATGGCAGCACGTTTCCTACCCTATCGGTCAATTGACCGAAGACTCGTTCGAAGAAGGCTTCGGAATGGATGGTTCATCCATTCGCGGCTGGGCGGCGATCAATGAAAGCGACATGCTGCTGATTCCCGATCCCGACACTTACATGTTGGATTCTTTCACCGAAATTCCCACTCTGGTGATGGTCTGCGACGTCATCGATCCAGTCACCAAGCAGCGTTACGACCGCGATCCGCGCCACATCGCCGAGAAGGCCGAGCTGTATCTCACTTCGACCGGCATTGCCGATACCGCTTTTTTCGGTGCCGAAGCCGAGTTCTTCATCTTCGATAACATTCGTTTCGACCAGCGCGAGCAGCATGGCTTCTACTTCATTGACGCGGAAGAGGGTCGTTGGAACTCAGGTCGCGAGAACAACAATCTCGGATATCGTCCGCGCTACAAAGAAGGCTATTTTCCAGTCCCGCCCATGGACCACTATCAGGACCTGCGCAGCGAAATGGTCATGACCATGATTAGCTGCGGTCTTGATGTGGAATGCCATCACCACGAAGTTGCCACCGGTGGCCAGACTGAAATTGATCTGAAATACGATTCGCTCGTAAAATCTGCCGATCACATGCTGCTTTACAAGTACATCGTGAAGAACGTTGCAAACCAATACGGCAAGACGGTCACCTTCATGCCCAAGCCGATCTTCCAGGATAATGGCAGCGGAATGCATACCCACCAGTCGCTATGGAAGGGCGGTAAGCCCCTCTTTGCCGGCGATGGTTATGCCGGACTTTCGCAGATGGCCCTCTGGTATATCGGCGGATTGATCAAGCATGGTCCGGCTCTGGCAGCGATCATCGCTCCGACCACCAA
>QHZV01000126.1:0-5704 GCA_003224785.1 Acidobacteriota bacterium | reverse complement strand
TGGATGGCGTCGAGAACAAAATCGATCCCGGCCAACCGCTCGACAAGGACATCTACGATCTCGGCCCGGAGGAGCTGGCAAAAGTTCCCTCGATGCCCGGCTCGCTCGAAGACGCTTTGGATGCTCTCGATAAAGACCACGCGTTCCTCCTCAAGGGCGACGTCTTTACCGAGGAGCTGCTGAGCACCTACATTGACTACAAGCGCTCGAAGGAAGTGGACGCGGTTCGCCTGCGCCCGCATCCGTATGAGTTCGCGTTGTATTACGACATCTAAACAAGCCGTTTAGCATTTAGCTATTAGCTTTTAGCGGCCCGGCGAAAGCCGGGCCTTTTTTCTTTCCCTGCCTGCTTGATGTTCCCATTCGCCAGACTCTCCCGTTCTCCTTACGAAGGGACGATAGTCCGGCATTTAGGTACAGCTCAAAAGCGAAAAGCCCGACGCTCGCGCCGGGCCTTTATTCCAAAATTGTCCGGAGTTACATGGACGCTTTCATTCTCTGGACGGAAGCTTCGTTCGGCAGGGCGGCAAGGCGGGTCAGGTTGCTTGGGCGCACCTGGTGAATCTCGAAGTCCTGAAGATCGGTAAGTCCCCCGGAGATGGCCTCAAGCGTCGCATTCGATTTCGAAAGTACGGAGAGCAGGTGCTTCCGTGCAATGGGGCGGTCCGCCGGATGAATATGACTCCACCACCGCTTCACCGATTCCTGGACGTCACCCTCTGACTTGGCATCTTCCACCAGGCTGTCAATCAACCGATATACCTTGCTCTTCACCGCTTGGTACGAGACTGAAATTTCCTGTCCCATTTTTGTTTGTTACTCCTTGTGGCTTGTCAGAGCAATAGCCTCGCCAAACTGACACTCTGATTATGTGGCACTTACGGTTCTTTCACAGGGGCTTCTCTCCAAGTTGTTGGAGAATTAACCGCTCAAATTATGGTTTTCCGTAGAAAAGCTCTCAATCAAACGCGGTGGGATACAATTCGGACTCTGAATTCCACCGTTTGCTCGCCGAACACTTCTCGTAAAACCATCTCGCGCGGAGGGGTTGATGAAAAAGATTTCCTTGCTGTTCGTAATTCTCGGGCTGTTCGCCGGATCACAGGCCCAGCAGGCCAAGCCTGCCGATCGCATGTTCCTGCCGTCAGACACTCTCTGGGGCTACGCTCAATTTGATATTGCGCCTCCCCATAACGAAATTGATCCGAACCTCTGTCGCGCTGACGCCGGCAACTTCGGCGGCGTGAACGCGCCATGTAATGCCTTCGCCCGCTACATGCTCTCTGGAATATTGGAAGTTCGCCCATTTGGTCGCGGACCCTTCCGCCGCTTCATGCTCTACGGCGAGCCACGCTTCCTGTTCGGAAAGAACCTTCCTCAAACGCTTTACACCTGGTCATTTGACGCAATCGGTCTCGAGCACTCCTGGGGCGCGGCTATCTATCTGGGAAAAGGTTTCGAAGCGCGAGTCACCCAGCACTTCCTCTTCGATCGCTTCGGCGCCCGCGACCGTAATCTGGGTGCGGCCGATTTGGGGCCAAACGGCCCTTGGGGACGTTACAACACGATTGGCGTCCGCAAGTACTTCGGCACTCGAAGGTGGTAGAGAGCAGTCAGCACTCAGATATATTGACAGATTAGGCTACACCCAGCCTTGCTTGACTGAATGCTGATTGCTGAGTGCTGAACGCTCCTCATGCCATCTTCCGAAACATCTCCGTCCTCCGAAACCCGCCGATTCGAGGGCATTCCCTTTCAAGATGCCGCGGCAGCGCACCTGAGCCTTGACCGAGTTACTGCCCGATTATCTCCGGCGCTTTCAGGTGCGCTGCCCGCCCTACTCGCCGAATCTCCTGATCCGGATTCCTCCTTGTTGCTGTTTGAGCGGCTGGTAAGTGAGAGTTCGGCCGAAACAGTTCGCTTGCTTGAAACCCATCAGTTTCTGGCCCATTACGCCATCGCGGTTTTTGGCCACAGCCGCTATCTCGGTGAAACCCTGGTCCAGAACACCGATCTGTTGCACACGTTTTTACGCGAGAAGAAACTTGATCGCAGCTTTTCGCACGAAGAATTCTCGGAAGCCCTGGCCCGTTTTCGTTCCCGCTCTTTCGAGCGCGACAACTCGCTTCTACTTGCCCGATTCAGAAGGCGCGAGTATGTACGAATCATGCTTCGCGATGTGCTTAGAATTGCTCCGTTGGCGGAGACTACCGCCGAAATTTCGGCCCTCAGCGACGTCTTGATTGAAGAAGCTTTCCGTGAAGCCGAGAGCGCAATGCAGCACCGTTTCGGCTTACCCCAACGTCTGGATGCCGACGGCCGTGCCCTAAACACGCCCTTTGCCGTGCTTTCGTTGGGCAAGCTAGGCGGCAACGAACTCAACTACAGCTCAGATATTGATTTGCTCTACCTATACGGAGATGGCGCGGAGCCGGCCACTGCGCCAATTTCAAATCGTGAGTATTTCGTTCGATTGGCGCAGCAAGTCACCGAAATCCTCTCGCGGCCGACTGCGGAAGGCGCCGTATTCCGCATTGATCTCCGCTTGCGGCCGCAGGGCAACGAAGGTGAACTCGCGATCGGTCTCTCCAATGCCTTGCGCTATTATGCCGAGACCGCCCACGATTGGGAGCGCCAGGCCCTGATCAAAGTTCGGCACTCGGCAGGGGATATCCAACTAGCGCGTGCCTTCATCCGCCGTGTTCAGCCCCAGGTTTATAGCGAAGAAATCAACTTTGCCGCCATCAAAACAGCGCTGGTCGCCCGCGAAAAGATAGACCGCAAGCGCCGCCGGCAAGCTGCCGCCGAAAGACACGAATCTCTCGACGTCAAAATTGATCGTGGTGGAATCCGCGACATTGAATTCCTCGTGCAGTGTCTGCAACGCGTTTATGGAGGCCGCGAACCCTGGCTGCGCTCCGGCGGCACGCTCTTTTCGTTACAAAAGCTTCACGATAAGCGCCACATCAGCGGACACGATTTTCATGAGCTCAACTCCGCATACACCTTTCTGCGCCATCTCGAACACCGGCTGCAATTACAGCGCGGGCAACAGACACATCGACTCCCGCGGTCCCCTGAGGAATCGGCAATTCTGCAGCGTGCAATGGCTGGGCTTACGCCTGCGCATCAACTCGTTGACCTCACCTCAGCGGTAAAGGAGCGGATGGAGGCAGTTTCGGCAATCTATCAGCGGGTTATCTATCAGCAGCAGGCAAGCAGCAATTTTCCGACTCCGCAGGGAGACTTCCAACTTCGTGCGCAGGCGGAAGGCTCGGTTCTCGATCCCTCGCCCCAGCAGCTTCGGGAGCGATTGGCCGAAGATGCGCCAGATCTTTCGCGGGTGTTCGAAGGCGAAGGCTTAAGCGCCACCGGCAGAAAGAACCTGCTCCGCTTTTTAGGTTCGGGTTATGGAAGCTCCGAGCGTTACCGGCTTATTCTGCGTCACCAGCGTGCGATCGCCAGATCGGTGAGGATTTTCGAGAGCAGTGAATATTTGACCGAAATACTGGCGCGTTTGATCTGCTGCCGCCACTGCTCGGAGAAGACCAATTTGCTAGCGGCGATGCGGTCTTCGCCTACATTTCGAACTCTACCGCGAACCCGGCAGACAAAATTGCGCTACTACGCCGGCACTTCCGCCACCGCATGTTTGCCGCCGGAGCTCGCGACATCGCAGAGTTGCGGCCTATCTATTCATCATTCGCAGAAACTACTTCAGCCGCCGAAGCGGCGATCTCTGCCGCATTCGGGATTGCGGGAAGCCCGCGTGGACTGGCAATCCTGGCGCTTGGACGTCTTGGAAGCAGGGAATTCGACCTGCTTTCTGATGCCGATCTTCTCTTCGTGTGCGATCCTGCCGGAGATCGTCTCGCACTGACAAAATCTGCCGAGCAGATCATGCAGACACTCGCCGCTTACACGCAGGATGGGATGGTGTTTCCTGTGGATGCGCGCTTGCGTCCGCATGGTGCTGAAGGTGAGCTGCTGGTCACGCCACAGCAACTGGAAACGTACTTTTCGAACGAAGCCCAGTCCTGGGAAGCTTTGACCTATACCAAACTGCGCCACATCGCCGGAAGCGCGGACCTGGGCCGTCGTGGGTTTGCCGTAACGGAAAGTCTATTCAGTCGCTTTGCGCAACACGATGGATTCGCGGTTGCAGTCCGCGAGATGCGGCAGCGTCTTCAGGATGCCAGTGCTCCTGAGAAAAGCATCCGGACCTCAGCCGGCGCGCTCTACGACGTGGATTTTCTCTCCAGCTTCCTGCTCGTGAAACACAAAATTCGGTCAAACACCGGCACCCTCCGTGATCGGCTCTGGCGCTGCGTGGCCGCAGAAAAGCTCGACAAGAAAGATGCCGCCATCCTGGACCACGCAGCCGAGCTTGCACGCACCGTCGAGCACGTTTTGCGATTGGTGGTCGGCAGAAATAATCGATGGCTCCCCGCCGCCGAACATCCGCGGCAAGCTATCGAGACGCTAACGGCTCAGATTCTGCACCGGGAATTTCCAAACGGGCTCGAGCATGAGCTACTGCGCACGTTTGCGGAGGTTAGAAACATTTACGAGCGGGTGGTCATGTAAAGAAAGTCCCAGTTCCATAGAAACGTTGCTCGCAACTACTGATTCCATCTCTGCTTTCGCCGTTCACCTGCACAAACAGACAGAGGTTCAATACGCCGACTTCAACGAATAATTCCTCGCCACTCCGAATCCCGTAACCCCAATGTGTCCGATCGAGACCCATCGCTCCAGCTTGTGATGCCCGGTCCGGTGAAAAATGTAAGAGATTCCCACTGACGTCATCACAGCCGCGGCTTCAAGGCTGGCGAATCCCGCAGTGTTATTCACCACGTCGTCAGGGAGAAGAACTTCTTCTCGCCCGCGGGCCAGCATGTTGCGAGTCGAGGCGTAGTCGAGGCCGCGAAAAACGGCGACGCCCGAGAAAAGCAGAACGTTCTTGCGGTCCCAGAAGCCGTGTTGTGGCGCCGGAGCAGCGGGGACTTCGATCTTGCCCGCCGCCGCAGGTTGCTGCGCCCGAAGATTAGCAGTCACCAAGCAGAAAATTGCGAGTGCCCATACGCGAAGCATCGTCAGATTGTACGTTGAGCAACTTTTGTTTCAAGCAGGAAAAGAAATCACAGGTCACACTTGGCGTGAAGCCTGAAGCCTTATTTCTGACGCCTAAAGCCCGCCGCCCGGAAGCATTTATAATTCTTGTTCTCATTCAGCGGGAGGCATTCATGCCGGGCTCATACAATGGTGCGCCGATTCCAACCGACGGCGCGCGCATCACCTATCAATCGGGCCATATCCAGGTTCCGAGCAATCCCATCATTCCCTTCATCGAAGGCGACGGCACGGGCCGCGACATCTGGAAAGCCTCTGCACGCGTGTTCGATGCCGCCGTAGAGAAGGCTTACCGCGGCAAGCGCCGCGTGGTGTGGTATGAGATTTTTGCCGGCGAAAAAGCCAAAGCCAAATTTAACGATTGGCTTCCCCAGGACTCGATCGCCGCTCTCCAGGAATTTCGAGTAGGCATTAAGGGACCTCTCACAACTCCTGTGGGCGGCGGTATTCGCTCTCTGAATGTTACTTTGCGCCAGGTGCTCGACCTCTACTGCTGCGTGCGGCCAGTGAAATATTACGCTGGAACGCCGTCGCCCGTGAAGAACCCCGAGCGCATGAATGTCGTCATCTT
>QHZV01000125.1 GCA_003224785.1 Acidobacteriota bacterium | reverse complement strand
GGCCGAGAATGAACCGTCGGTAAGACGTATGGGACCCTCCGAGACCCTTTAGGCGTCTCCGCATGGCGGAGCATGGCACACCGGATCAAATTTCGAGTCGGGCCCCGTTCATTCAAGCATTGGTTCAAAAATCGGTTACCGCCATCACCAAACCCGCAGGTCGGCTTTCATCACGGATGCTAAGTGAAACTGCCGCCGCTGCGCAAGGGGCAGTGGCAAAATAGTTGGCACGAAGGTTGCGGCGGAATTCAAAAACTGGCCACGGATTTCACGCGGATTTTCACGGATTTTAATGAGAATCGATTCGCTCCGTGTAGAGCGCGCAGATCCGTGGCTCAGTTTTATTATTTCTGCGGACGGCTTGCCGGAGGAACGATTCCATTCATCCGGAGATATTCCACGATCTGGCCATAATGGTCCATGGGATGGGTGCACGAGAACGCGCCAACACCGCGTCGCGCTGCTTTTAATTGCCCATCAAAGAGCGCTAGCTGATCTAATTCATTACTAGCCGTGATGGAACTCAGCGATTTGTGAAGGTACACAAACGAGTCCTTCAGGAACTTCATGATTTCGGCTTTGCTCTTGATCGAGTCCGGTCCACTTTCGCCGCCCGTATCTACCGGTGGCTTCTCGCCCAAAACTGCCGACCCGAAAACGTAATTCACCGCGGCGACGTGCTTTACCTGTTCTGCGAAAGTTCGGACGCCTTTGAACTCGCCATTTGTAGGGGCGAATGAATACTTGTCTTCCGGCATTGCATCGGCAGCGCCAACAAATTCACTCTCCACGATGTACAAGAGCCCACTGAGGGCGTCTCCTGGAGTTTTCGCTGGCGGAAGCGAAGGCGCTTGCCCCAGCGAAACCATAGAACAACAAAGTACAAAAGCCCCTAACACGATCTTCGACTTCACCATTGAAACGCTCCTGATGTGTAGTTTTAGTTTCCACCAAGGACTTCAATCCCTGACTACGGCAGGCGCAAGTTCCAACTCTCGTACTGTCAGCCGATAGCGCCGGACCGTAAGCAAGCCCAGAATTAAAGTTATTGCGGAACAGAGCATTGTATTCGGGATACCGATCTTTGTCGCCAGCGCTCCCCATGTTGCGCTGCCGATGGCCATTCCGCCCTGGAGTACCAGCAAATACATAGAGAGCGCGCGTGCCCGCATCCATGGCGGCGACATGGTTTGAGCTGCGACGTTGAGGCAGGCGAGAATGGCAATCCATGCCGCGCCGCTCAGGAACAGGACAATGGTCAGCCAGTGAAAGATGTGCACGCGGCCTGCAGCGAAAGTCATAGCCGCAAACAAAACAATGGCGGCGCCGACCACGCCGTCCACCGAATAAAGCGTACGCATGCGCGGAAGCAAGGCGGCTCCCGCGAGCGCACCCAATCCGAATGAGCCCAGCAGCATTCCATATCCCGTGGCCCCGTACTCGCAGCTGGTGCGGGCAATCAGCGGCAGCAGCGCAAGTAAAGCGCTGGCAGCCAGGCTGAATGCGCCGCTGCGGACCAGGACACAATGACTAATGGGATCCGAACGCACATAGCGAAAGCCGGCCCGCATCGAATCAAAGACCCTTCCGGTTTCGGAATGTTCGAAGTGCGGCCGTCGCCAGCGATACAGAAAAAAGATCACGCCAAAAAATGAGGCCGCATTCATCAGAAACGCTACGCCGGAATTGGTCGCGGCAATCACTAGTCCCCCGAGTGCCGGGCCTACCGCGCGTGCGACGTTGAATCCTACCGAGTTCAGTGCAACCGCCGGCATGTGGTTTTCGCGGCAAACAACTTCTGGCGTAATCGCCTGCCAAGCCGGATCATTCATCACTGCGCCGATTCCCAGCAGGAACGTGAACAGCAACAATGTCCACGGGGTGATGTAGCCGAGCAGCGTGAAAATTCCGAGCAGTCCTGCGGCGACGACCATCCACGCCTGTGTGATCAGCAAAAAACGGCGGCGGTCCACCATATCCGCGAGAGCGCCCGCCGGCAGAATCACCAGGAAAACCGGCAAGGTTGTTGCGGCCTGCACTAATCCAACTCTGAACGGATCCATGGTGAGCTGCGTCATCAGCCAGCCTGCCCCGACGTTTTGCATCCACGTGCCGGTATAAGAAATGACCGCGGCAAACCAGAGCGAGCGGAACAGCGGTTCACGCAACGGGTCCCAGGCAGAGCCACTAGTTATATGGGGGATGGGAGCATTGACGGATTCTGCCATCAGCTTGCCTGAATTTCAGCAGGAGAAGCGAGCGGCGGGGAGAACGGCCACTCTCGATTATGGAAAGCACGCACGGCATAAATAATGAGGCCGGCGATGAGGATCACCGCTGCATAGCGAACTTGTTTGAGCGCATCGTGCCGCCTGATTACGATATAGGCGAATCCCAGAAAAGCCAGAATTGCGGGTAGCGGATACAGCCACATTCGGAAAGGGCGCGAAAGGTCTGGCCTGCGAATGCGAAGTACGATGACCCCAACTGCCTGAAGAATAAATTGCAGAAGAATGCGAATGACCACCAGCGCCGCGATTACGTCGGCCAGTGGAAAAAAGCAAAATAACATGCTGACTCCTCCGAGAGCCAGCAAAGACACATGTGGAAACTGATACACCGGATGCACGCGCGCGAAAATCTTGAAGTAATTGCCGTCTAACGCGGCCGCGTATGGAACCCGAGAGTAGCCAAGCACCAGTGAGAACACTGACGCGAACGCAGTCACCATAACCATTATCGTGACCAGGTTCGCGGCCCATGATCCATAAATCCGCTGCATGAAAGTCGAAAACACGTAGAGCTTGTTGTTCGATCCGCCTGCGGCGATCACCTCATGCCAATCCATAACTCCTAGAACGCTCAAGTTCATCAGAAGGTATAGACCGGCTACCAGCAAAATGGATAGCAAAACCGCGCGCGGAATTGTGCGCCCCGGATCCTTCAATTCGCTGCCCAGAAAGCAAACGTTGTAAGCGCCCCAATAATCGTAGGTGGCCACCAGCATGGCCGCACCAAGCCCAAACCAGAAATTCTTGCCGAGAGAGAAAGCGCCTGGTGGAAAGCTGAATGCGCGCGCACTATTGAAATGCGTAAGTCCGGCAAAAATAATCCAGACAATCGTCGCCATCACGATGACCCACAGCAGTTTTGAAATTCGTCCGATCTGAGTGATTCTGCGATACAGCAGTAACATCGCAAGCAGCACAATCCCGATTGCTAAGAATGTGGTGCCGGCAACTACCCATCCAAGTTTTAGAGCACCAAGCAGCGGCACTTGCAAACTCCATTGGCGGGCGGCGTACTGGGTTTCAAGATTGGGCAAAAGATAGGCGGTGTATTTCGCAAATCCGATCGCACCGGATGCAATGGACAACGGTGCACTGAATGAAAGCTGCCAGATGAAAAGAAACGAAACCAGTTTGCCAAGGCGCTTGGGGCCATAGATTTCGCGAAGATACACATACGATCCGCCCGCATCGGGCATTGCGGCGCCGAGTTCGGCCCAAACCAGTCCATCGCAAATTGCCAGGACTGCGCCGACTATCCAGCCGAGCAGCGCTTGTGGCCCACCCATGGCGGCCACCACCAACGGCATCGTGATGAACGGTCCCACGCCGATCATGTCAATCATGTTCAGCGCGGTCGCGCCGCCAAGGCCGATGCCGCGGATGAGATTGGGAGATTGCTCGGGTTGGGAGAGGTTGGACATTAGCTACTGCTTCTGGCCCCCGGTTCTAGCAGGCGAAAGCCTTCGAGCAGTTTCGCCACGATCTCTTTCTGCTTTGAAAGGGCGCGGCTTTCAGCCGCGCCGATGAAAGACGTAAGACAAGTTACGCAACGGCTGCAAGCCGTCGCCTTTCAAGGCTCACAGACGTCTGGATGAGCGGGTCGCACCTCGACACCGGCTAGAAGCTACTGGCCAGAAGCCGCGTGCCCTGCACTCACCAAATTTACAAACAGCCTTATCGCTCCTGGAACTCCGGCGGGCAGCTGCCGGAAGAATGCATATCCCGTGTAGATGTAAGTGCCTTTCCCGTACTTCGCTTCGAGCATGCCGCCTTTCTGGTCCGGCTCATTCGGATCGTGGCACGAGAGCAGCGGCTTGAAATGATCGTCCCACTTGTCCATGAAATATAGCCCGCGCTCCTGCACCCAGCCCTCAAAATCTTTCTGCGAAATCTCATTTGGATAATGAAAGATGGGATTATCCGGCGCAAATATCTGCACCGGCGCTTCTTCGACTGATACGCGAGCCCGACTTAGGTTCGCATCGTAAGGCGTGAAGTGGCCGCTATTGAAATCGCCGACACTGTTGTTGTTCTGCACAATCAGCGTTCCGCCATTGGACACAAATTCGAGCAGCTTCTTATTACTTGCGACCAGTTCTTTCTGCGTGTCGTAAGCGCGAACGCCAAGAACAATGGTCCCGAATTGACTTAGATTCTCTGTAGCAGCTTTTTCGGCGGGAATTAGGGTGACATTCATTCCGATTTGCTGCAGCACATTCGGAATGTCGTCGCCCGCGCCCATGATGTATCCGACTTTCAGATCTTTCGGAACTTGCACATCCACGATGCTGACGTGTTGCACAGCAGGTTCGAAGTAGTAGAAAGAGCCCAGGTCTTCGCGTGTTACGAGAGTGTAACCTTCGGAATACTTCTTGCCGCCAGCATCGAGAACGGCGCTGAGTTTAACGTCTCCCTGTTGCAGGTGTGGCGTTGAAACCTCGAACTCAAACGTTTGTTCCTGACCTCGATTTAGAGCTGGAATGTTCTGGACCAATGGCGAAGCTGTCCAGCCGCTTGGAATTTCGAGCCGCAATGTTCCGGCGGGAGCTCCATCTACATTTGAACTCACCCGAACTCGTACAGTCGTTGGACTGTGCGTACTTGCCGGAACTACTTGATTTCCGGGTGCGACACTAACGGAAAAAACAGGTACTATCGCGAGCTGCTCGCGTTTTTGCCCCTGTGTATCGGAAACGGATGCCGTGACCAGAGATTCAGCCTCGGGCAGATTCGTTTTACCCGCTCGTTGCGTGTGATCTTTAGGTGTAAGCACTTCGTAACTAACGCGTGCAGTTGGCGGAGTTCCTGCCGCACATGGAAGTGTGGTTACCCAAGGCTGACCTGCAACAAAGACGCTGTCGCGCAGGGGATCATTTCGATACATCCCGGGCTTAGTGTATTCCGCAAAGAAGCTGTCACGCCCGGGATCGTTTCGATGCATCCCTGGCTTGGTGTATCCCGCTTGGGATAAAACCAAGTCAAATGTGTGTTCATAATTTTCCCTCGGGCTAATCGTAGGTGCGTTCGTGTATTCAAAGCCTCCAATGTAAAACCTCTTCATATCGAGACCGATCGAGTCCAGCCTTATCGGATACGGCGATCCGTTGTGAAACGCCACTTTTATCGAGAACTTTTGGTCAGGAGAAATGGCCGGGATGGCGTGATTTCTTAGGGTAGAGGACAGGGAAGCGAGAGATGCATCGACGTTAACGTTGAGCGCAAGATCAATGGCGGAGCGGAGTTGTATTTGTTTGTTAATGAGTTTGAGCCGAGCAATTTCGTCATACGGGCTTTCATCCTGAATGACGCTATCCGGGTCTAGAAATTGCAAGGCGGCAAGCAATGGTCTGACTACACTCGCGGCATCTTTATTAACAGAGTTCGTCGCGGAAGTAATGGCTGCTTCGGCTTTGCTGGTATTTTCGGCGGCTTGCCTGTCTCTAGCAGTCGCTGCAATTCCACTTAGGCTCGTATCAATCCCGTCAAACAGATCCTTCTCGTGGCCGTTCTCGTCTTTCGTGTTCGGGACCACCGAATCCGCCAGCTTGTAGAACGCGTACCGTGGGCCCGAAGGAACTTTGATATCTGCGAGGCCTTGTGAGGTCTGGTGCTTCAGTCCCTCGATGGCAAACTGCACGTATGTCATCCCGAGCACCGGATCTTCTTCACCGGTGTTCAGCTTGACAGTGTAGTTTTCGTCAGGGCACGTTGAAGCTCCGAAGCCGCAGACGTTTCCGATGTAGAGCTTCTTGGGCTGCCAGGGCTGCAGGCCTTCCTTGATCTGCTCAGGAAAGCGCTTGGGATCGCCGGCAGCGCGAAACGCTTCCTGCGTCAGAATCGAAGATGCCTGATGATGTCCGTGACCATCGTTGTCTGTGCCGGAGAAACGCGCGACCAGTACATCAGGACGAAATTCGCGAATCACGCGCACGATATCAGCCAGCGGGACATCATGTCCGCCCCATTTTTGAAAAGTCTCTTCGGCGGTTTTCGAGTATCCAAAATCGGCGACGCGGCTGAAGCGCTGCTCAACGCCGTAGTATCTGTCGGCAGCCAGTAGTTCGAGCGTGCGCAGGATGCCGAGTTCGTCAGAGAAGGTGCCGCCGGTTTTGTTCTGGCCGCCTTCGCC
>QHZV01000124.1 GCA_003224785.1 Acidobacteriota bacterium | reverse complement strand
GCATCATGAAGACCGATGCCGGTTTTCGTCTAACACTTGCTCCTTGTTACGGTTTGGCAGGCTTTATTGAGTGCGAGAAGATATCGCTGCGCCTGGTGCCAGGCATGCCCGTGGCCTAAGCTTTGGAGTCCCGCCATGGAGAAGCTATTACTTTCGATATCGACGCATTGCTTGTCGCATTCGATATATTGAAATCATGGCTCTTTATCTCATCACTGGCATAGCAGGCTTCATCGGATCCTCCATAGCGCGCGGCTTGCTGGCGCAGGGCGACTCAGTTCGTGGAATTGATAATCTTTCTACCGGCAAGCGCGAAAACGTCGCAGAAATTCTCGGCAAAATTGATTTTCGCGAGGCCGATCTCCTCGATCTGGATGCCGTTCGCGAGGCATGCAAGGGCGTGGATTACGTTTTCCACGAAGCTGCGATTCCTTCTGTGCCAAAGTCGGTGCTGGATCCCCTCGGCAGCAATCAGGCAAACGTGGATGCGACGGTGCATCTGCTGATCGCGGCGAAAGATGCCAAAGTGAAGCGGGTTGTGTATGCGGCTTCGTCCTCGGCCTACGGCGACACTCCCACTCTGCCCAAACATGAAGGCATGCCGCCGAATCCGATTTCGCCATACGCAGTCGCCAAGTTGGCGAGCGAGTATTACATGACGTCGTTCTACCGATGCTATGGGTTGGAGACGGTCTGTCTGCGCTACTTCAATATTTTTGGACCGCGACAGGACCCAGGCTCCCCATACTCAGGTGTACTAGCAAAGTTCATCACGCAGATGCTAGCCGGCGAGGAACCGACAATCTTGGGTGATGGCAAGCAAAGCCGCGACTTCACTTATATTGACAACACAGTCGAAGCCAACTTGCTGGCGGCGAAGGCGCCCGCCTCGCAAGCGGCCGGACAGGTGTTCAACGTCGCAACGGGCACCCGGGTGGACTTGAACGAAACTTTTCAGTTGCTGAAGAAGATTATCGGATTCAAAGGCGAAGTGAAATACGGGCCGGAGCGCGCTGGGGATGTCAAACATTCTCTGGCAGATCTATCGCGCACTGAAAAATGCCTGGGCTACAAACCGAAGGTCAACTTTGAGGAAGGCTTACGGCGCACCGTCGATTGGTATCGCGGGCAACAGAAAGCTGCCAAGGCATAACATTCTATCTGAACCTCTGGACTTGAGCTTCTTCCATCCGACCGCTGGCCGCGAGCCGTGCCAGGCGGGCACCCGGCGTCGCCCCACACAAGAACTCAGAAAATAAAATTTGATAAATGGCCAGGAAGATGGCCGCGCTCGTGAACAACAGCGCGCCGGCAATCGGCCATGCCGGGACTCCACCCATCACCGCAATACAGCTAACTGAAAAAAGCAAAACTGCGCAGAGTAGCACTAATCCATCCACCAGTGTGGAGAAGGCGCGCTCTGAAAACCTGAACCACCCCCAAGCGACGCTCGCCGCGCTCATCTCTTCGCCAAACGCGACCGGCTGCGATCCCACTACGATTGGGGCCTGGAGCACGGGAGAGAACGTGAGCTCATTTTCCTTGACTGCCGAGAAAATAGAATCGCGCCCTGAAATGGCTGCAGACGCGAGCATTTGAGTCAGCAGCCAATCCCGTAGTGCCCGCCGGACTCTGGGCGTGGTTCCCATAAATTCAATTCCAGCTTGACCGCTGGGCTCTGCCCACGCGACCCGTCCGCGTGTTTCCACTCGCACCCGCGGCGAGAGTAAGTCAAATCTCAAACTGACTTCCTGCTGCGCCCTCAGCGCCCCGACTGCCTGGACCGCAATTCCTGATTCCGTCAGATCGCGAATGATGCCGCCATTGCCTTGGTCGAGATTTACGTAGGCCAGCGATCGTAAAGTTTGGCGTGGGCACCGTCGGCGACGAGGATCGGCTTGGACTACACTTTCGGTCGGCTCCGCACAATACTGCATTGTGAAATCTTAGCCAGCGATCTGGCAGGCAGAGCAGTGACGGCTGTGGTTCGAGTCAGATCGAGCAAAGAGGGGCACAGCCGAGGTCAGGCCGGACGCTGTTGCGGCTGATCTTCAGTACGCTTAGCTTGGTCTTGGGAAATGAGCCGGTTCAGGTCATAGCTGTAAGGGCCATAGGCGCGGAACAGCTTCTCATCAAAAAGACGCTTGATTCCACATCCAAGGCAAACCTGGTAAGAATGCTCCTGATAGCGGACGGGCCAGCTCATTTTACGGTGCCAGCAGCCGCGGAGCACGAGCACGGCAGCTCCGGCAACGCCCGTTGCCATGATTCCTAGAGGAACTTTCCAGCGTGATTTCTTTCCGTCTGCCGCCATCGCGAACCTGAGTGGATCTATTTTAGCAGGGCCTCCAAATAGTCAGATGCAGGACCGCAACACCAAGGGCGCAAAGGGTCTAAAGAGAAATATTGCGGTGAAAGATAAACCACGGTAACGTACAGCATAGAAATGTTTCGGTGATCGAGTCGTCGGAAAACTAGAATCGGCGCACGAGTGGCTATACGTCCGGTGAGACAGAGCCGACAAGGAACTCTCGTAGTCTGAAATGAGCGCGACTCCGAATAACGCCACAACGGCGGCAACGACCTGGACTGTGCCGCCGCTAACAGGTCCCGCAGAAACGGACCTGGGGGAAAACAGCGGACGCGACGCGTTACAGGCTCTGCTAGCGTTTGCCAGCATCCACCAGCAGGCAGCGAGACGCAAGAGCGCTCCCGATTCTGTCACAACTCGAAAAGAAGATTACCTTGCGCTGGACGAGGTGCTGCGGCTCGTCGCTGCCCGCGCGCTATCCATCACTGGCGCAGATGGCGTTGCCATCGCTCTCGCGGATGAGAGTGCTATCGTTTGCCGTGCATCCATGGGCCGCATCGCGCCGCCCCCTGGCGTACGCCTGGATCCACACTCCGGTTTTTCCGGCGCGTGCCTGCGCAGCGGACAAACCGTGCGCTGCGACGATTCCGACAATGATGCGCGGGTAAACGCAGAAGCCTGCCGCGACCTCGGGACCCGCTCCATGATTGCGGTCCCGCTCTCGGCGAAGCAGCGCGTAGTTGGACTGATCGAGGCATTCTCTACCGAACCATTCGGCTTCAATGACAGCGACGTTCGCAGTCTGAATCTGCTTGGTGAGCTGATTCTGGCGGCAATCCGTCCAGAAGAAGAAAACCTCCTAGCGCAACTCGCGGAACAAGTTGTGCCTGCGCCGGCTCCCGAAGAAAGATTAACGAAGCCAGATCCGCCTGCTCAACTTGAAGTTGCGCAGCCGACCATCATGCCTCAGGAACCGGCATCGGCGGGCTCAGATCAACTGCGAAAGGAAATTGCCGCAGCACCTACTTCCGAAGCGATTCCTGCGAAAATCAT
>QHZV01000123.1 GCA_003224785.1 Acidobacteriota bacterium | reverse complement strand
TGTTCGTTGCGGCGTATTTCGCGGACGAGAAAGCTGGTGTTGAGAATCAGACCGGCAATGATGGCGCCGAAGAAAATCACGCCCAGCACGACTTTTACGTCCTGCTGCCAGTTGAGGATGATCCAACCGAATCCAACCGCAACCGAAGCGGCCGCCAGCAAGACGCAGAGCGTCAGAAAGAAACCAATTTTGCCGCGCCGGGTAACCCGCATACCGCGATTCTAGCGCGGCAGAATCAGGTTTCGCCAACCTGGTTCTACTTGCTGCTGAAAAATATTAACCGCAAAGGACGCAGAGTGCGCAAAGACGAACCGTGTTGGAGTCAAGGTTTGCTTTGCGAAGTTTGCGTTCTTTGCGGTCAAAAGCTCTTTTGAGGAGACTACAGCGAAACTGGTTGCGGCTCACCCGCCGCAACCAACTTTTCGCTCTCATGCTCTTTCAGTTCTGAAAGTTTTAGCTGATAAACGTGCCGCGCCAAACCCAGCTTTTTGAAGGCCCAAATGCCGTACCAGTTCAAGTCGAACTCGTACCACTTCAGACCATGGCGGGCCGAAACTGGATGGGCGTGATGATTGTTGTGCCAGCCCTCGCCAAAGCTGACGAGTGAAATCCAAAAGTTATTCGTGGACAAGTCGCGCGTGGTAAATCGTCGTGATCCCCAGGTGTGAGTGCCGGAATTAACCAACCAAGTGCTGTGCAGGACAACCACGGTCCGGAGAAACACTCCCCAAAGAACGAATGGAAGCCCTCCGATGGCGAACAGGATGATTCCCAAAACGATAACCGGAACGTAATGATATTTCGTGATCCAAACGTGGAATTTCGACTTCGCCAAATCAGGAACGTACCGCGCCAGCGTCTGCGTGTCCTGATGAAGGCTCTTGCCCATCAAAATCCAACCCATGTGCGCCCACCACTTTCCATCCACGGGTGAATGCGGGTCGCCTTCTTTGTCGGAAAACTGATGATGGATGCGATGTGTAGCAACCCAAAAAATCGGGCCGCCCTCGAGCGCCAGAGTCCCGCAAACGGTTAGAAAGTACTCCACCCATTTCGGCGTCTTATATCCACGGTGGGTCAGCAACCGGTGATAGCCCATTCCAATGCCGAAGCTTCCGGAAATATACCAAAGCAGAAAAGCGACAAAAAACGCCTTCCAACTAAAAAAGAAAAGTGCCGCAACAGCCCCGATGTGAAACATCAACATCACAGCGGCAGTGATCCAGTTGAGCTTATTGTTTGTGGCTAAATCTCGTTCGGGACGCTGCAGGGCTTCAATTTCGAGCGACATGCTGGTCAGACTCCGTTCCTAAAGGGTATATCGGATAACTTAACAGTCCCTTCAGACCGTAGCTGTAATACTTCTGTAATAGACAGCCGCAGTAATTACGCAAGTAATCGAGCGCCAGCGATCCTCGCTACTGAGCTGGTTGCTGAGTGGGTGAGAGTCTGGAACGCAGAACGGAGGGGATCATCCTCTTGGCGGGCGACGGAGCACAGCCGATTCACTGGAAATGATAGAAGCCTTCCCGATTAGCGCTTCGGTGAGGCGCTGCCAGCGTTCAAACGGCGGCTCCCATATATCAGCTTGCGGTTCCGGTGCGTCAACGTCGGCGAGTAGGATCGGCGGCTGCGCGGTGCTCTTCGGGTCCATGTGTCTCCTTGGGGGCTAGGGGATATAAACCCTAAGACGCAATTAGAGTCGCACAAAGTTGTAAGGGTTAATAGCGGGTAAAGTCCGTATTACTTTGGTTTACAAGCACTTGCACATCGTGGAGCGAATGCGCGGAAATGAACCTGCGATTCAGGCGGAGCCGTGAAGATTAACCACGAAACTTGTATTGAATAGGGGCTTGACATCCATGCTATGGGGTCTAGCATGGAGATATCACCTCCGATCCAATTCAGGATCGAATGGGCCGGTAGCCAAGGAAGAGTCACCGCTTCTTGGTCGCTGGCCCATTTAAATATCTTAAATATCCGTGCACTTGTTGCTGATCTTGTTTCGCCGAATAATTTCTGGTGCGGCGTCTGGCTCTACAAACATAAAATTCCTCCTCCCCATCTCACACCGTTATCCAGTTCTTCACCCTTCTCATCACTGACTCCGGAATCTCCGCTTCCATCTCCACCGCTCCGTCCTTGTACTCGCGTGAATAAATTCTTGATTGTGCTTCCAGCATCGCCAGCGCTTTGCCTTCCTTCTGTGGGACCCGCAGGCGCACTCGGCTGGTCGCATCTTCTGAGAGTGCTTGATCAATGCGATCCAACAACGTGCTGAGGCCGATCCTCTTGACGGCAGAAACATGCACTGTACTGACATCGTCGCGCAGGCTGTCACGCTGCTTCGGCGGGAGGAGGTCAACTTTGTTTTTTATGTGGAGCCGCGGTTTGCTGCCCGCCTCAAGTTCCTTCAGAACGCGGTCCACTTGCGCATCCTGCTCCGTGGAAAGCGGGCTGCTGGCGTCAGAAACTTGCAAGATCAATGCCGCGCGCTGCACTTCCTCGAGCGTGGCTCGAAACGATGAAACCAGAGTGTGTGGAAGATTTCGGATAAAACCGACAGTATCCGACAGCAAAGCCTTCCGCTTCGAGGGCAACGCCACCGAACGCAGCGTAGGGTCGAGCGTGGCGAACATGCGTGGCGACTCAAGCACAGTTGCGTTGGTCAATGCATTAAACAGAGTAGATTTGCCCGCGTTGGTGTAGCCGACGAGAGCAACTGTGGCGACAGGCACCGACTCCCGCCGTTGTCGCTGCTGGGCACGGATTCGGCGAACGTTCTCGATCTGCTCTTTTACATGGCGAATACGTCGATAAATTTTCCGGCGATCGGTCTCGAGCTGGGTCTCGCCAGGACCTCGAGTACCGATTCCGCCTCCCAGCTGCGACATCTCAATGCCCCGCCCCGCGAGCCTAGGCAGAAGATATTCAAGCTGGGCCAGTTCCACTTGCAACTGGCCTTCGCGGGTCCGTGCGTGTGTGGCGAAAATATCAAGTATCAGCTGCGTGCGATCAATCACACGCGCATGGACAACTTGTTCAATATTGCGCTGCTGCGAGGCGGTGAGATCGTGATCGAACAGCAGCAGGTCGGCTGCAACTGAGGCCGCCGCTCCGGCCACTTCTTCCAATTTGCCCCGCCCAATGAGAGTGGCTGGATCTGGACGGTCACGGTGCTGCAGGAGTTCGCCCGCGATTTCCGCCCCGGCGCTCATGGCCAAGTCGCGAAGTTCGCCAAGCGATTCTTCCGCCGTAAATTGTGGCTCGGATGCAGGCTTCTTCTGAACGACCGAGGCATCTCGCGCGGCCTGCACAACCCCGGTTAGCCCCTTACTTGGAGAGCGCCGTTTGCGATAGTCCAATCCGACCAGGAAAGCGCGCTCCTTGCGCATTCCAGGTGGAAGGCTGCGCTTCGCAGACTGGCGTTCAGAACGGACCCGCGATTCAGAACTGCTCAAGCTTGGTCGGCCTCATCCTTCAGTGCCGGAAGCGGCAGGAGGTTCACCGGGATCGCCGGTTGCAGGAGCGGGAACTACTCGCGGCTTATCCGAGTAGCCATGGGCTTTACCCACCGCGACCGTCGAGATCGCGTGCTTGAAGATCAACTGTTCCTGGTTGTTGGTATCGAGCACGACCGAATATTTGTCGAACGAGCGAATTCGGCCGGTCAGCTTTACGCCGCTCATCAGGTAAATGGT
>QHZV01000204.1 GCA_003224785.1 Acidobacteriota bacterium | reverse complement strand
CGGAAGCTTCAAGTAGCGGACCTTATCAATTTCGATCACTAGAGCGACACGATCTTCATATCCCCGCATCGGAAATGGCTTGCCGGTATATCGGACAGAGATGGCATCCAGGATTTTCAAATCTGAATCGGAGCGATGCTCAACCACTCGGCCTCGCAGCTGCGCCTCCATGTAAGGGTCTTTGAAGTCAATCATAGAGATGGCGACCCGCGGATCGCGCTTGGTGTTTCGCGCCTTGAGAGAGTTTCCACTTGTCCCAATCATCAGCCGGTCCCCGTCGCGACCAACCCAGACCGGAGTGCTATGCGGCGATCCATCCTCCATCAGCGTGGCCAGGTGAGCGAAGTTGGCGCGATCAATGAGCTCCTTCACATTGCCGGGCAGAGTTGCTGGCATGGTTCTTGCCTCCATTCAGAAACGATAGCGCATCAGATGACCATCAGCAGTTGCGAGATGCCTTCATGAAATGTGGGCTCGGGCGTGATCAAACTGAGGACGAGAAATCCGTCAGTGGGGAAATCATAGAAATGTCCAGGGTGAACGAGAACGGATTTCTGGGTAAGTAACTCAATTGCGAGGTCTTCGTCAGAACGGGTAACCGGCACTCGCAAAACTGCATACCATCCACCTTGCAATGCCAGGCGTGTGCAGGATTTCTGCTTCGCAAGCTGCAGATCAAGTTCTGAAAGATTTGTCTGCATACGGTGCATGAGTTGGGGCTGGAGCTTGAGTCGCTGATCGAGCATAGTTTTAGCCGCTAACTGCACTGGCGCGCTCACCGAGAGATAGGTGTCCGCTATGATCTCGAGGCGTTGCATGGCTTCAGTCGCTTCCTCCTGCGGACCGCTGACTGCGATCCAGGCCAACTTCATCTGGGGCAGGCCGGAAATCTTAGAGAGCCCGCTCAGCGTGAAGGTCAGAACTTGGTCATTGGCTGCGAAGGTCTCGTGCTGACTTCCGTCATAGGCATAGTCGAGAAAGACTTCATCCACAATCAGGCTGAGATTGCGTTCGCGGCAGAGTTGGTTTAGTCGGGCGCGCTCTTCCGGGCTAATGAATGAGCCGGTCGGATTGTTTGGATGGACTAGAACAATGGCGCGACTATTCGGGGTGAGGGCCTGCTCCAGAGTTGGAAAATCAATCTGCCAGCCGTGATCGTAGATGAGCGGATACGGCACGAGTTTCACATCCTGCAGATCGGCCAGAAAATCGAATAGCGGATAGCTCGGCTTTGGAACCATGACCTCGTCTTCAGAATTGCAAAGGAGGCGGAAGACGTAGGAGTAACCCTCGCTGGTGCTGGTCGTCAGGACCAGAGAGCCGGAATCAAGTCCTGCCCCGTAGTTCGCCACCGCTGTGCGGGCGCTGCGCAGGCCTTTTGGCTGGGGATCGTAATCGATCGTATGAAAGACCGGCGCGCGTGGGATTTGACACTGTGAGGTCGAGGATTTTCCTGCCTTGACGAACGAGTTCCTCGTGGGCCAAGGTAAAGCGGTTGGGCGTAAGCTTCCAGGCGGTACGATTTGAGAACACAGTCAAAAGATTCTAACCGCAGAGTTCGCTGAGAACTCGCCGAGGTCGCGAGCGGCGCTGCGGCGTTACTGAGCCACAGGTGCTACGAAACGGCTCGGCGGACAAAGTTTGTGAACTGCTTCACGTCTGCTTCGGTCGTATCCCAGGAACACATCCAACGCACAACAGACTGCTTTTCATCCCACACGTAAAAAAAGTAACGCTTTTGGATTGTTGCGATGGCGTAGCGGGGGATTTGCGCGAAGACTCCGTTCGCTTCTACTTCGTAAACAATCTTGACTTGCGGAATCTTATTCAGTTCGCGCTTCAGAAGTTGCGCCATGCGATTGGAGTGGCGAGCATTGCGTAGCCAGAGATCGCCTTTGAGTAGCGCCTCGAATTGGGCCGAGATATAGCGCATTTTGGAAGCGAGCTGCATTCCCTGCTTGCGGTGGAACTTGAAAGCGTCGGACAGTCCCACTTCTCGCAAAGCCGGCGAGAAGTCGGGCACCCCAGGTTTTTTTTGCTTGGGAAAGAACACCACTGCCTCGGCCCCCATTGCACCGTTTTTTGTAGCGCCGAACGAAAGCACGTCCACGCCAAGGTCGCGAGTGCAATGGCGGAGGCTCAGTCCCAAAGAGGCAGCCGCGTTTGCGATACGGGCGCCGTCCACGTGAAGGTACATTCCGCGTTCGTGGGCAAAGCGTGCCAGCTGTTGAACTTCGTCCGGTTTATAGACGGTGCCTACTTCGGTGGCTTGAGTAATCGAAATAACTCGGGGCTGCACGTGGTGCTGGTCGCCGATCCCGTGGTACGCCGAACGAACTGCGTCCACGGTCAATTTGCCATTCTCAGTGGGAAGCGGAATCAGCTTGCATCCGGTGAAGCGTTCGGGCGCGCCGCATTCGTCCACGTAAATGTGAGCTGCTTCGGCACAAATGACCGCTTCGTAGGAGCTGGTAAACGCCTTAAGGCTAAGGCAATTAGCAGCGGTACCGTTGAATACGAAAAAGACCTTGATATCTTGGCCGAAGTGGCGGTTGAAATTGCGCACGGCGGACTCGGTGTAAGGGTCGTCGCCATAGCCCACGACGTGCCCGCGGTTCACGGCAGCAATCGCCCTGAGGACAGCGGGATGCACGCCGGCATTGTTATCACTGGCAAAGCTGCGGACGGGCTTCATGAGGGAACAATTTAGCATGACGAGGTTGGCCTGGGCTGGCATTCAAACTGGGGTGTGGGTGCCAGGAGCCTGCGGAAAATTTACTCTGCTCTCTGACCGCCTGAGCCCTGATGGGCGGCCACCAAGGCGGTGGCGGGGTTCAAGAGCACGCTATCCTGAGCCCGAGCCTAATCGTCTAACGCTTAATGTACGAAGATTTGAATCTCGCTGAAATGGAGTTAATCTAAGAAGAAAGTTTGGTGCTGCCTGGGGATGCCGCGTACCCGCTGGATATACCCGCTCACCTGGTTCAATCACAAAAGAGGTTTACCGATGGTAAAACGGATGCTCCTGATGCTGGCCTTAGCGCTGGCTGTCGTTGCTGGACTGGGTTTTGTGAAGTATCGCCAATTTCAGGGTTTTAAAGCACAAGGAGCCAGCTTTGCGCCGCCTCCGACGGCCGTCACCACGGTCATTGCCAAACGTGATACCTGGCCTTCCACCTTGCAGGTTATTGGCACCGCCGCCGCCATACAGGGCGTAACCGTGAGTGCAGACCTGCCGGGCACAGTAGATAAGATCCATTTCGAGTCGGGCAAAGCCGTACAGGCGGGCGACGTGTTGGTCGAACTGGATACGCGGCAGGAGCGCGCTCAACTGGCGGCAACTCAGGCAGATTGGGACCTTGCCAAGATTAACTTTGAACGGCAGGAAAAGCTGGTGGCGCAAGGCGTGGTGGCTCGGACGGAGTACGACAATGCCCTGGCTCAGCTGAAATCAACGGAAGCCCATGTTGGAGAGATGAAGGCGACCATCGAGAGGAAGACGATTCGGGCGCCGTTTTCCGGCATGCTTGGCATTCGGCAGATCAACCTCGCGCAGTATCTGGCCGCCGGTCAGGCGATCGTTTCCTTGCAGTCGGTCAATCCGATCTACGTGAACTTCGGAGTGCCGCAGCAGCAATCGTCGCAGGTCCGAATGGGCGCTGGGGTGCATATGACCAGCGACGATATACCAGGCGTACAGTTCGCCGGGCGCGTTTCGGCACTTGATTCAGTGGTCAATGAAGCCACACGAAACATCCAGGTACAGGCGACACTTGCGAATCCACAAGGCAAATTGCGTCCTGGCATGTTTGTGCAGGTGGAACTTGGGTTGGGCGCGAATCGTGAGGTATTTCCGCTTCCCGCATCCGCCATCAATTACGCGCCCTATGGTGATTCGGTTTACGTGGTAACGGATGTTCAGGACCCCAAAACCGGTAAGACTTTCCGCGGAGTGCGCCAGCAGTTCGTCAAAGTGGAAGGCTCACGCGGAGACCAGGTCGCAGTCGTTTCCGGAGTCAATCCGGGCGAAGAGATTGTGACCTCGGGAGTATTCAAGCTACGTAATGGTGCGCCGGTTCAAGTCAACAACTCAGTACAACCACCCAATAACCCGAAGCCGAAGCCCGAGGACAGCTAAATGAAGTTGACCGATCTTTTTATCCGGCGACCGGTTCTTGCGATTGTCGTCAATCTGGTGATCTTGATTGCCGGCTTGCAGGCGATTCGTTCGCTAAGTGTGCGGCAATATCCGCGAAGCGACATCGCGGTGGTGTCGGTGCAAACCGTGTACGTGGGCGCCAATGCCGATCTGGTGCGCGGCTTCATTACTACCCCGCTGGAGCGTGTGATCGCAGCCGCTGACGGCATTGACTACATGGAGTCAACCAGCAATCAGGGGTTGAGCACGATCGATGTCCATCTCAAGCTCAACTACGATACCAACGCCGCGTTGACCCAGATTCAGGCGAAAGTTGCACAAGTTCGAAATGACCTGCCACCTGAGGCCGAAGCGCCGATTATCGATTTGGAAACCGCCGACACGCAGTTTGCGGCGATGTACATCGGGTTCTCCTCGTCCGAGCTTGATAAAAACCAAATCAGTGACTATCTCACCCGTGTGGTGCAGCCGAAGCTGAGCGCGATCAGCGGCGTACAGCGTGCCGACATTCTCGGTGATCGCACCTTTGCGATGCGGCTGTGGTTGAAGCCGGACCAGATGGCGGCGCGTAACGTGTCCCCCTCCGACGTGCGCGATGCACTGTCGAAAAATAATTATCTCTCTGCTCTGGGAGCGACCAAGGGATCGGCCGTGTCGATCAATCTGGTTGCCAATACCGATCTCCGGAACGCGACTGACTTCCGCCAGATGATTGTTAAGCAGCAGAACGGCGTCGTTGTCCGCATGGGCGAAATCGCAGACGTTCAGCTCGGCGCAGAGAACTACGATTCGGACGTACGCTTCAACGGACAAACTGCAACCTTCATGGGCATTTGGGTCCTGCCCACCGCGAATTCGCTTGACGTAATCAAGAGCGTGCGCGATACGCTGCCGGCAATTCAGGAACAGCTGCCGTCTGGCATCAAGCTGGGCATTCCCTACGACTCGACCGCGTATATCCAGGACGCCATCAACGAAGTTTTGCATACGCTCGGAGAGACGCTGCTGATTGTCGTCATCGTCATCTTCTTGTTCCTGGGGTCATTCCGGTCGGTGCTGATTCCGATCGTTGCCATTCCAATTTCCTTGATTGGCGCGGTGTTCATCATGCTGGCGGCAGGTTTCACGATTAACCTGCTGACCTTGCTGGCGATTGTGCTCTCGGTCGGATTGGTGGTAGATGACGCCATCGTGATGGTCGAAAACGTGGAGCGCCACTTACAGGTGGGCGCAACGCCAATCCGGGCAGCGCTCGATGCGGCTCGCGAGCTGGTGGGACCCATCATCGCAATGACCATCACGCTGGCTGCTGTATATACCCCAGTCGCAATCCAAGGCGGACTGACGGGGGCGCTCTTCCGTGAGTTCGCATTCACGTTGGCTGGCGCGGTGATTGTTTCAGGCATAGTGGCTCTAACCCTGTCACCGATGATGGGTTCGAAGTTGCTGAGGGAAGGCGATTCCCACCGTGGGTTCGCCGGGTTGATCAACCGCACATTTGATCGCTTCCGCGATTTCTACACGCGACTGCTGTCTGGGACCCTGAAGTATCGGCCAGTGGTTCTCACGTTGTGGGTGATTGTGGTGCTGCTGATCGTGCCGTTCTACATGTTCTCGCAGCGAGAACTGGCTCCGGCTGAAGACCAAGGGGTCGTATTCGGAGTCATTCAGTCATCGGCGAACTCGACCATTGACCAGACAAACCTCTTCGCGCAACAGGTTGAGAATGTGTATCGTTCGTTTCCAGAGAACGGAGGCACGTTCCAGATTACGCAGCCGAGCGGCGGTTTCGGCGGCATGGTTACGAAACCATGGAGCGAGCGGAAACGGACGTCGCAGCAGCTTTTGGCGGCGTCAACTGGGCCGCTCTCAAAAATTCCAGGCATTCGAGTAATTCCATTGACGCCTCCGGCATTGCCGGGTGGGGGAAACTTCCCGATTGATTTTGTAATCGCTTCGTCGGCAGAGCCAGAGCAGGTGAGCGAACTAGCAGCCCAGATCGTGCAAAAGGCAATGGCCAGCGGGATGTTCATTTTCGCCGACGTGGATGTCAAATTCGATCAGCCCCAAACTGAAGTAGTATTCGACCGAGATAAGCTGCGCTCTCAGGGCGTTGACCTGAGCCAGGCCGGACAAGACCTTTCCACCTTGTTAGGCGGAAATTACGTCAACCGCTTCAGCATTCAGGGCCGCAGCTACAAGGTGATTCCGCAGGTTAAACGTGCGGAACGCCTGACGGCGGACCAACTCGAGCACATCTACGTGAAGGGATCGAACGACAAGTTGGTTCCTCTTTCTACCTTTGCGACTCTGAAGACAACAACGCAGCCACGCTCGCTGAATAAGTTCCAGCAGCTGAATGCTGTACGTATTCAGGGCGTGATTCCGCCTCCGGTGCCTCTCGATAAGGCATTGACGTTCCTCGAAGACGAGGCCAAGAAGCTTCCGCAGGGTTACACGGTTGACTACGCGGGCGAATCACGACAGTTGCGAGTGGAAGGCAGCAAGTTCCTTCCGACGTTTGCGTTATCTGGGATCCTGATTTACCTCGTCCTAGCCGCTCAGTTTGAGAGCTTCCGCGATCCCTTCATCATTCTTGCTGGTTCGGTGCCGTTGGCAATTGCGGGAGCGCTCATGTTCTCGTTTCTCGGCTTTACCAGCTTGAATATTTACAGCCAGGTAGGACTGATCACACTGGTGGGCTTGATTGCGAAGAACGGAATTCTGATCGTTCAATTCGCTAACCATCTGCAGGAAGAGGGCCGGAGCAAGCTCAATGCTGTAACTGAGGCAGCGAGCACGCGGCTTCGACCCATCCTGATGACCACCGCGGCTACAGTGTTCGGGCACTTGCCGCTGGTGTTCGCAAGTGGGCCAGGCGCCGGCGCGCGAAACAGCATCGGCATCATGCTGGTCAGCGGCATGATTATTGGTACAGCATTCACGTTGTTTGTGGTGCCTTCGATCTACATGCTGGTGGCGAAGCGGCACGTCAGGCTCGAAGAGATCGAGTCTGAACCGTTCATCCCGGAGCAAGAAGCAGCGGCAGTTTAAGGAACCGTCAGCCGTCAGCTATCGGCCTTCAGCCAAAACCTTCAGAGGGCGGAACTTTGCAATTGCTGGTTCCGTCCTCAATTTCCTTGGTGCAGTTTTTCTGTGCCGAGAGATTGAACAGCCGCCCCGACGATCTTCCCTTGATTTGGTTCTTGCACGAACGCGATCAGGCGATACGGCCCGTCTGATGGATGCGCCTTGAGTTTCACGTCTCCCGCGAACGCCGTGCCCTTTGATGCTTTTCCCGCTTTGACGAAGGTACGAGCAATGGCTACATGCTCCAGATGATGCCCCCCGTTTTCTCCATGAAGCACTTGTGACTCGGCATGATCCAGCGCCAGGGCCACGAATACATCAGCTGAAGCAGGCACGGGTCCCGATTCGATGTGGGCTCGCAGAACGCCATTTTCCAGTTTCATGGAAGAAATCTGCAAGTTCACCTTTGGCTGAGTACGGGCGTTCTCGAAAGCCTGGCTCGCGCGCTGGCGATCGTTTCCCGAAGATTCCACCGCCCCGTCAATAACCATTTGCGGAGTATAGGAGCTCTTTAGCTTCAATTTGTCAGCATAGTTCTGCTGGCACACGGTGAAGTTGTGGTCCGAATATTTGTCCTTCCAGCCTTGGTCGTCCCAGTAATCAACGTGTTCGCCTAAAACAATTAGCCGGACTCCAGCGACTGGTTGGGTGGCGTCAAGCGTGCGTAAAAAGTCGTCAGCAGGCGGGCAACTTGAGCAGCCTTCAGATGTAAACAGCTCAACCACAACCGGAGCGGGAGTTTGCGCCGCCACGCATATGCAGGTCAGGGCAAATATCGCGAGGATCAGAGTTCTACGAAAGTTTGTCATACTTTGACAGATTCCTTGATAAAGAGAACGCTACACTAATACGGTTGTGACGGTCACGCAAAAGATTTAGCGGCAGAGTTCGTCGAGAACTCGTAGAAAAGCCTGAGAAAAACCATCATGAACATGATTAGAGTGCTCCTGCTCGCGATTTGTTGTCTTTCGGTCATCACAGGTGCTGCGGGTCAGCAGCCAGCCGCGCCGAGCTGGTCGTTCGCGGTTTCCGGGGACTCGCGAAACTGCGGCGACGTGGTGATGCCGGCGATTGCCGCCGACGCCATCAAGCACAACGTGGCCTTCTACTGGCATTTGGGAGACCTGCGCAAAATTTCTGCTCCGGACCAGGATTTTGTCGAGGAGCGTACCCAGCAGGGCAAGGCCACCGATCTTGCTGACTACGAAAGACATGCCTGGGACGACTTTATCGAGAACCAGATCAAACCCTGGGCAGACACTCCATTTTTCCTGGGCATTGGGAATCATGAGACCACGCCGCCGAAGACTCGCGCACTGTTCATTGCGAAATTCAAGACCTATTTGAACACGCCTGAGTTAAGGAAGCAGAGGCTTAAAGACAATCCTGCTGCAATCCAACCGAGGACGTATTTTCATTGGGTGCATGATGGCATTGATTTCATCTATCTCGATAACGCTACCAGCGACCAACTCAGTGCGGAGCAAATGAAGTGGATCGAAGGCGTTCTGAATCGCGACCGCAAAGACGAATCCGTGCGGACGATCGTGGTCGGAATGCATGAGGCCCTCCCGGAGAGTATCTCCGCCAATCACAGCATGAACGAGTATCCGAGCGGAACTGAGACGGGCCGGCGCGTGTATCAAATGCTGCTAAAGATGCAGAACGACTCCCACAAGTTCGTGTATGTCCTGGCCAGCCATTCGCATTTCTTTATGGAGGGAATCTTCAATACTCCGTACTGGAAGGCGAATGGCGGAGAACTTCCTGGATGGATTGTGGGCACAGCCGGGGCTGAGCGTTATCCGCTGCCGCCTGCGGCAAAGGACGCCAAGATTGCTAAAACTAACGTATACGGATATCTGGTAGGCACGGTAAATCCGGAAGGCGAGCCGGCGGGGACCATCAAGTTCAAATTCGAGGAATTGAAAGAGGACAGCATTCCGGCCGACGTGGTGCAGCGATTCACAAAGCCTTTTGTGCACGAATGCTTTGAGGACAACCGCAAAACTGGGCCGATTCAGTGAAATGAAATTACCGAACAGCAAGCGAGCTTTGAGCGATGAGCCGCGAGCGAACAGCGCTAAGAACCACCCTCAAATATGCTCGGAACTCATCGCTCAAAGCTCATCGTTCTTGAGCAACCTTAATTTTGTCCTAAGCAGTCCTGAGCCGATTCTGCCAGTGCGTCCAAATAAACCAGACAATCCCTACAACCAGAACGATCACAATTACGGCGTCCAACTTGTGAAGGTATTTTCCGAGTGCGCGCCAGTTTTCCCCGAGCTTCATTCCCAGCCAAGCCAGGCCGAAGCACCAAGGCCATGATCCGAGAAATGTGTAAATGTGAAAACGCAGGCGAGGCATGCGGGAAATTCCGGCTGGTAGCGCGATGAACGTCCGAACTATCGGTAGCAACCGCCCCACGAATACTGCCAGATATCCCCAGCGCGTGAAGAAGCGGTCGGCCAAATCAAGTTCGCGACGACCCATTAAAATCCAGCGGCCATAGCGCTCTACCAATGGCCTGCCACCATAGCACCCTATCTCATAGGCGATCAGGGATCCCAGGTGGCAGCCAAGCGCTCCGGCGGTTGCGACCCAAAGCAATCTCATCTTTACTTCAAAAACCAGATATCCCGCAAATGGCATGATCAGTTCCGACGGCAAAGGAATGCAGGCGGACTCAATGCCCATGAGGATGACAATGCCGCCATAGCCGGCAAAGGCGATCAGGGACTCGATGAAAACAAAAACTACTGCGAGGATTTTTTCAGTCATGAAACAAGCTTTTTTTGCTGTTAGTTACTGGCAATCCGTTACGGAATTTTGTGCTTTAGCAACACACATCTACATTCAGACTGCACCCATGGCTACCGACCGCTCGCGGTAGAAGTGCATCAGGTCGGTGAGGACCGGCTGGGCTCCGAGTTGACGCAACATCGTTGTCACTTGGCCGCGATGGTACGTGCCGTGATTCACCACGTGCTGCATGGATTGCCACAACGGATTACGATAGACGCCGAATTTGAGGGTTTTGTATTCCATTTCGCGATCGAGATCCGATTGCGTCAGTCCGCGCACAAACGCAAGCAACTTCACCTCATGTTCAATCCAGCGCTCACGCAAACTTGGTAGCTCGTTAAATTGGTTTACATCCGGTAGTGCGGCTGGAGAACGTCCTTGGAACCGTTCGAGCCATATCCACTCCGCACCGTAGATATGAGCAAGCGTGTCACGAACGGAACTGAAACTTGAACCGAGTGGCTTGATGAATTGTTCCGGAGTAAGTGTTTCTGCCGCCGCGAGCGAACGCCGGTTCGCCCAAGCGTTGTAATCAAAGAGTTGCTGGATTTCAGTGGGAGACATGGCCTTATACGAATGCTGGTCGCTTAGAACGAGCCTTCTTGAGTAAACGTGAACCCCGGGAGTCCAACACCGTCGTCGGCTTTAGCAACTTTAACGCGAACCGTAGGAGCATCGGGGGCAGTCACTTCGGCAGGACGCAGCACTGCGTATTGCGTGAACACTTCGTTGTAAAGCTTCGTAACCAGATAGTCCTGCCCGCCTTCGTCTTTACGCCAAACTTGCCCCAGTTGAATGGACTTCACTGCCATCGTGTACCCCTATGCCAGAGTAATGGGAGGTTAACGAGGTCGTCAATTAGGAGGGTTGATGCGGGCGTAAAAGGAATCTTGGCACGGATTTTTCACCGGTTCGTGAGCTTTATGAAAGTCCGTCTGTAATATTGAGTGCGCGTTTCGGTCGGTGCTCACAACCCGCCGTGTTCAAGCACTCGTCCTTCAGCTTTAATCTCTCCACCGGTCGGCCGCCTACAATGTGCGAGTCCACAATCTCGTCCACGTCGGCTAAAGTCACTCCGCCATACCACACCGCTTCGGGATAAATCACCAGGTTCGGCCCATGCTCACACTGGTCCAGACATCCAGACTGATTTGCCCGGACTCTTCCCCTCAGTCCCCGCTCTGCAAGTTTTTGCTTAAACTTTTTCTGCAGCTCTGCCCGGCTGGTCGGATCGCAACATCCACGTGGATGCCCCGCCGGACGCACGTTTCCGCAGATAAAAATATGGCGTTCAAATTTGGGCATGGAAACATGTTACATCGGGCGATCTAAATGAATTACGGTTGGATGACTTAGGAGAGTCTGATTTCGCGATAAGGCCTCGCATCGGTTCGAGTTTCAGGTCACCCGATGACCCGATCACAGATCCCCGATGGCTTTAGTCTTTAATCTTTCAGCGGCACCATGACTCGATCGCCCTTGCAGAATGTCGCGACGCGTTCCAGTCCTCCGCCATCGTTCACGGTCATGACTGGACCGTAGCAAAAGACGGCGTGCCCAGTGCGCGCAAAATACCATTTGCCGCCTTTTCGCGGGGCAGATTTGGCCTGTTGGGTGAAATGCGCTGCCGGTTGCGCACTTTGGGCCAAGTTCGCCGGTACCTGTGGGACGGGGAGCGAAGCCAATAACAAAGTTGCAATAATGTTCATGGCACCTACCTGCCAAGAAAAACTAAATCGCGATCCAAACCCGGCGCATATCTGATGGGTCGGTCAGTTCAGCCGGCGGCCTATTCGGCGTCGGCTTTTGTGCCTTCCCTGATTTGCGCTCGGTCTTCGCACTGTTCTGCGCTGTTGTTTTACCGGACGGAACCTGAATTAACGGGTCTTTCTCGGACAACTCCTGGGTGGACGGGCCTTTCACTGACGGAACCTGGCTTGTCGAAACATTATTTGACGGAACCTGGTTTAATGGAACCTGGTTTAACGGAGTCTGGATTATGGGGAGTTTCGAAGACGGCGCCTGCAAGCTGTTGCTTGATGTCCCCTGGCTCCCTTTCGCCTGAGAACGGCCTTCTGCTTTCTTCAGCGCGCTCAGGTGCAAATTGTCTTTGAATAAAAGATGAATCAAGGTGCGCTGCGAATCGATGGTCCGATCTTGATCAATCACCAACTTCGTCAGCATGCCGTAGGAAATCAAAAACAGAATGATCAGCAAGGGGAGCAGACTGCGTTTGCGTCGGCTCATTCCCGCCGTCTTCGCTGCAATATTCATCTTTTGACCCGATTCCGCGAAACCAAGCATATTTGGAAAAGCAGGTTCCAAGCCGAACCGACCGCATTTTCAAGTCGCTGAAAGCATAGGGCTTAGCACCGGTGCCCAATGCCATCAGCGTCGTAAACATTGCAACCGCTTGCATATTGGTGGTAACAAGGCGCGTTACCGGGGTAAGTTGCAGTGGGTTGAATCCACGGTAAACGAACGCGCAGTTTTGCTTTATTGTCTCGATCAGAAATTGCGATTGGACAGGCGGTTTCGCCCCCGCTAGGGTTGAAGCTATGCCCTCTTCGATTCCTGTTGATGATTCGCATGTAGATGTTCTGCACCAGAGCGTCAGCCGCATTGCCAGCGCCGATGGATTTCATCAAGCTCTCGACCGGGTTTTGGATTTTGCAGTCCAAGTCGTTAAGTGCGATTCCTGTTTCATTTACGTTCTTGAAGGTGAGGACCTGGTTTTACGGGCCTCGAAAAATCCTCATCAGGAGGTCCTCGACCGCCTGAAGCTACGAGTTGGCCAAGGCATTACCGGATGGGTCGCCGAGCACCGCGAACCGGTTGCCGTATCCAAAGAAGCTTTCAAAGATCCGCGGTTTCAGCGCTTCAACGAGCTTCCTGAAGACCGATACGAAGCCTTCCTCTCTGTGCCTTTGTTTTCCCGTGGCCGCCTGGTTGGCGTAATGAACCTTCAGCACCGCGATCCTCACGTCTATAGTCCACGAGATATTCGCCTGCTTTCGACTGTAGGTTTCATGGCTGGGGCGGAGGTCGAACTTGCACGACTGGAAACACAGAACTCGGATCTTTCGCAGCAACTTGAGACTCGCAAGTTGGTCGAGCGCGCCAAGGGCATTCTGCAACGCGATCTGGGCCTCACCGAAGAACAAGCATACCTGAGCATTCAGCGTCAGAGCCGCCAAAAGCGTAGGACCATGAAAGAAATTGCCGAAGCGATTGTGCTGAGTGAGGAAGTGCGGAACAGTTCGAGATCTGAGTAAGTTGCTTGCTTCGCCGTTCAACTGTTTCTCAAGCTCCCTCTCTGCCCTCTTCGTCTGCAGTTCGGATGACAAGTGAAGGAAATAAAAAAAGACGCGGGAAAACCCCG
>QHZV01000112.1 GCA_003224785.1 Acidobacteriota bacterium | reverse complement strand
CAGCGTAACGATCTTTCGAAAGCTCTGTGACTTCGTTAAAGGAAAACGAGTACCCGTAAATCGGGCAGCAGCTCTGGCTCGGGCGAATGAGGCGTCCGCCCGAGAGAAATACATTGCCTGCTCCCCGATTATTGCGAATATCAGTCGAGATCGGATTCGAAGGATGAAATTTCCACTCACCGGTTAAAGACTCCGAATAAAGCAGGAACAGACAACCGGCCCGAGAATCCGGCTCTGCGCGCGTGGTCATCAACCACCACACGCCATTATGTTGCCAGATGGTTGTGTCCACGAAACGTCCTTCGAGCAATGTAGTTTCACGCACCCACTTCGCCGGGAACTCGCGGCAGCGGTACAGATCAACCGAGTTCGAACTGACCGACTCCGGCACCATAAAAAGATCGTCTCCGGAGCGGAAAACGTGCGGATAAGAATAGTGATGGTCGCCTTGGAGGCACGGCAACACGGCACCTAAGTTGCCGTTGCCTAAAATTTCTGCGCTCGCAATTCCAGCGCGGCGTTTCGGATAAAAGTAGTCCTCGAAGAACGCCCAGGTCTTGCCCTGGTGTTGTAGAACAAATGGGTCGGCCCAGAAATGGTCTTTTGGAGGCTCAATCCAGCGGAATCCCGAAACGTCAGCATCGGACGATTCAACCAGCGGCTGATGTCCTACACGTACCGCGATCTTCCAATGCTGGACCGTCGTTGTCCGAAACGGGTACTCGATGGCTTTTTTAAAAATGACCGGCGCCATCCAGCGGGCCATCTCGAAATTTGTTGGTGTTCGATAAAGCTTGCGTTTGCCCTGATAGGCCGACGCGGGGAGCGCATTCGATTTCACATACTCCCATCCGCAGCGATGCAGTTCGTTCAGCTTGCGGATCACCATGTCGGTCGAGCCCCAGTACGGTGTGTAGCGATTCACGGAAGCGCTGGCAGTTTGTTCGGTCGTAAACAGCGACTTGCACAACACCAGGCCGCCGTCCAATTGTTCGTTCAGGACCTGAAGAATAACCCCCGAAAGTGGAGACTTCTCGACCAATTCCCAAAAGTGAGGCGGACCTCCGCGATAAAAATCATTATCGCCGTGATGGTATGACCAGACTCCGTAACGTGCCGAATTCAAAATCTCGCCGGAGAGAATATTGAATCCAAACCGCAGGATTACATCCAGGTCCTTAGCTCGAATTTTTTCCAGCGCCTCAGGTGGAAATTTATGAACGAACTTCTTCCCGATCGGTTCCAATTCAATACTGTCAATGCCTACAAGCAGGGAAGAGCAGTCCACGAGATCAAGAGGATGATTTGCCGGTTTGGCTCGCTGATCGAAGCGAAGGTAAGCGTCGTAGAGAGCTCGTTTCCTGAGATTCGGAGTCAGCAATCTATGTTGAACTGCACCCAGTCGTGACTTTGGTTTTGGTTGGGGTATCGCAGACGGTTTCTTTCTGAATACCAGCAGCTCGATCCGTGCAAAGTTGCTCTTCTGAATGTCCCCAATGATCCGCGCGAAAAATGCAGAAAGTTTCGTGCCGTCGAGAAGGATGCCGATCCTCAGCGGCGGCTTGTCGGCAGGGGAAAAACGGAAATGTCCCATGGAAGCAGTTATCGTAGCACTAAGAAAAAAGCACTCACGTGCGTGAGTGCACTCTTTAAAGCAGACACCGGTGAATTCTTATTTACCCGTCGCGAATGACATCTGCACATCCGACTTGTCAGCTTCATCCACTTTCAGCATCGTTCGTGGCGTCAGTTTCATGAACGATGCCACAAATGTGTCCGGCACCTGCTGGATACGAATGTTGAAGGTGTTGACTGAGTCATTGTAAAACTCGCGGCGATCGGCAATCTGATTTTCCAGCGATGTAATGCGCTGCTGTAGTTGCTGGAAATTGTTGTTGGCTTTCAGATCGGGATAGTTTTCTGCCACTGCAAAAAATCCCCGCAATGCCGAGGTCATGCTCTGGTCGGCCTGCACCTTCTGCTCGACCGTGTTCGCCTGCTGGTACTGGCTTCGCGCCTGCGTGATCTTGGCCAGGGTATCACGCTCGAATTCCATGTAGCCCTTTGTCACATCGAGCAGCTTGGTGAGTTCGTCATGCCGCTGCTTGAGCAGTACGTCAATATTGGCCCAAGCTTTATCGATATCGTTCTTTATCGCGACCAGCCCGTTGTAAATCGTGACCAGATAGATCACGAAGCCTGCGATCGCGAACAGAAATGCCAGCAGAACGATCAGACTCATACTTCATTCCTCATTGCGCCCAAATTTATAACCAACCCAAATGCGCGAACAAAAAATAAATGCAGGTGAGAGTAAGCGCAGGCCCGCCCCAGATCATCACATCCGACTTCCATCCCAGCGATTTAACCACATCGCGCTGACTTCTCCATGAAATGAAGAATGCCGGCTGATGGCTTCCTTTCATGAGTACGGTCGGAGGATGGAGATCGAAGCCTTCGGATTCACCGGGCTGTACCGCAGCTTCGTTGATAACCGCGACCTCGACTGTGGCGGAGCAAGCCATCGCCTCAGACCTGGCCGTCTTAACGCCTGTTCCCGCGCCACTCCATACCGCAGTGTTCGACATACCGGCTCTGCTGAGCGCCGCTGCGATTTTCTGCTGCTGCGTCATTGCAGTTGCAGGCACCATCACCGCATTGTCGGATAGGCGAACCACATGAGTGGTCGGCAATCCATTTGCTTCAGTCTTGTTACTTAGGCTGAATGCGGTGTTCAGCTTGCGGTCTGCACGCTCGGCCCAGGCCGGAGCCACCGTAGCGTCAAGTCCAGGATTCTGAGACAGCGTTCCCAGCACGAACAAGAAGTTCTTCGGCTTAATGCAATGTTCTTCGACTTTGATGTGCTTGTCGGGATCAACCCCGTGACGGGTTAGAAATTCGGCGACGCAGCCCGGCATCTCAGGTCCGGTAAAGAGAATTGAGCGATGGTATTCCTGTTGCAAATCGCAGTGGAGGTCCATCTCGGCGCCGCGTGGATCCACAAGAACTTTGCCGCTGCCGTCATCAACATAAAATGGGACATGAAGAGTTTCTTCCGCAACCTTTACCCACTCGCTGCTCTTGCCCTGCTGCTTCAACTGCCAAGCCACGCTGCGATAGTAATAACACTCGGTCCGCTTCAACGGCGAAAGCATGATGTAAGGACTCGCCGCTAGTCCGCTGAGTTCTACCAAGCCCATGGCAGCGCTGTGAATCTTTGACGTTGGAGTATTCAGGACCAGGCGCTTGCGCTGTAGCAGCCGAAATCCTCTGGCAAACCAATAGACCCCGGCCGCTGCCCCGATGGCCGCGAACAACGGCACGTTTCCAGGATGTGAATTTAGAAATATTGCGACTGACATAGCCCTTTGGCAGCGCCCAAAATGCGCATTCCGGTGCCTTTCGCAGGTTAGCCGGACAAAGGAAGGAGGGCAGCCGAATTCGGCACCCATCGCTTACCTGAGTAATCTGTAGAGCAAAACCGTTTTGCGAATATGACCTTCGTAATCGCATAACCCCGTTACCTCATTTCTCACCAGCGCGACTCGCCTAAAATTTTGAGCTGGACTACTCCGCAATCGGAATTCCTGGAGCGCGGGCCGTCGGCGTTCTGCGGAGCTGACCACCTTCCCTATGGCTGAGATTCAAAAACGGGCCGATCGGCAAGAAATCGCCAGGCGAGTTGAGCGCGGCGAGAAGTTGCTGCAAAAAGGCAAAGCCGCCGAAGCGCTCGAGGAATTTGTGCAGACCCTCGCCATGGACCCGACCAACGATACCGTGCGCCAAATGGCTGCAGATCTCTCGTTGTCATTGCAGCGCTTGCCGGAAGCGGTCCAATTGCTCGGCGAA
>QHZV01000111.1 GCA_003224785.1 Acidobacteriota bacterium | reverse complement strand
TCGTCACTTCCGTAAAATTGAAATCCCGCACCTTCATCGCTGGAACTACCATGTCAAACGATTCTTCGCCACTGGTGCGGACGGGCGAGCTCATCTGCTCCACATTTGAGAGCATCTCAATGAGGCTTTGATTGAAGCGGAAATTGCGGATGCCGCAAACTATTTTGCCATTCTCGACCAAAAATGTGCCGTCGCGGGTCATGCCGGTCAGGATTTTCTCGTAGGGATCAACTTCGCGAATGTACCAGAGACGCGTGACCAGAATTCCGCGCTCGGTTGAGGCGACCATCTGCTCGACCGTCTTTGGATCGCGAGGTGCTGCGAAAACAATATTCATCGGCGCTTCGCCGATCTCGTTGGGGATTGGAAAACCGTGACCTGTGGCTTCAATCAGTCCAACTTTACCCGCATGCTCTGATCTCTTCATTTTCTCGGCGGTTGCGCGCGCATACACCAGCCGGTTCACCACGCCGTTTTCGACCAACTGAAGTCTTTGCCGGTGCATGCCTTCGCCGTCGAAGGGCGATCCGGATTGCAGAGGATGTGCCACGTCATCCCAGATGGAAACATTTTCGCCAAATAATTTTGTGCCGATTCGATTGCTGAGAAACGAGCGCTGATCGAGGATGGCGAGTCCGCCAAAATCGTAGAAAGCGAAACCGACAGTGTCGAGCACGGCGGCGGGCTCAAGGATGACCGTGTATTTGCCCGGCTGAAGCTCGCGCGGCGCGGCCGATTCGACCGCCTTCTTAGCGGCGATTTCGGCCAGGCGCTCGGCATTCAGGTTCGCGGCGTTGGGCGAATTAGCTTTCTGCCATCCCGAGGAATCCGGCGCAAGCATGGTGATGGAAATTTCGGCCGAGGTTTGTGTGTGCCATTCGCTGAGGCCGAGTGAATTGATGATGCCTTCAACTGTCTCGGCGCTGGAGAAAATTCCGGCGGCTGTGAGTTTGTGCTTCTGCGCGATTGAAACGATTTTGCCGACGGATTCGGCGCGCTGCGCGGGGCTGAGAGCTGCCGTTTGCTCGAAGTGCCTCGATGGGAGCGCCGATTCTGGAGGGGCGGGGACGCCCGCTCCCCCATTTCCGTTTGTCGGTACTGGCAGCAAATCCGCGTCTGGTTCTTGCACTCTCGCCAAGTCTTCCGACGCTTTGATCACATTGCGTAGGCTTTCGTCGTCAAACTTGTTGGTTGTGGCACGAGCGGTTCGACCGCCAAACACGGTGCGCACTGAGACGCCGTAATTCTCCTCCGCCATATTCTGATGGATGGTGTTGTTGGCAAATCGCGTGAGCGCAGAATGTCCACCATAAAACAGACACTCCACCTCATCCGCAGTTGCGAGTTTGCGAATGCGGGAAAAGATGTCAGCGGCTTGATCGCGAGTCAGCAACGGTCTTCCAGTAACCTCGTCCCTAGCCGCTCTCCAGCGGAGCTATCATTCGTTCATACAGGTTCCAGCGACGTGCTACAAAGAGAATTTCTCCAGGCACCGGCTTGCGGGAGCTCGGTCCGCTCCCAGCCCCCGGTCCAGGGTTTGCGCTTACGTATCCTTTCTCCACGACTTCGCGCGTGCCTATCAGAGCTGAACACACGCACCACCAATGTCCGGAACTCGTCAGGTCGACCCAAACCCTTAAGCGAGTCGGAAAAGCTTTGGGGAGAGTCAATTGAGCTTCCCCTTTACCATCGGTTTGGGAACGAAGTATCGTTGGCTCGCTCCCACTCGGGGCTGCGCCGTTATCGTAGACCAACGTGATCGATACGGCGCGGTTTGGAACAGCGTGTCCGCTTGCGTCGATCAGCTTAAGCTTCACAACCTGCGCCAAGGACGAGGATGAAAGCAGCACAATAAGAATGATTGGTAGAATCCCGCTGCCTCTTAGGCCGCCGGACCCTGCAATGGACACTTGCCTGCTTTTCCGTCTACGTTCCCTTATACGCACTCCCCACCTTGCCTCCCCGAAATCTCGCTGGCGCTGCGCCGTGTCCGGTGCCCATTACCTGCTGCGGCTGTCCCTTGCCGCAATTTGGAGTCCCCCAGAGGCTCCACTCATCGCGGGAACAGATCGCATCCATCGAATTCCAGAATCCAGTCGTGAATCCGCTGTAGGATGGATTCTTCAGCATGCGGACTCGCTTGCCGTTCTTGATCTCCCATCCAATTTCGGTGCCGAACTGAAAGTTGTAACGCTTGTCGTCAATGGACCACGACCGGTTGGTCTGAAACAAAATTGCGTGATCGGTGGAAGCAATGAGCTGCTCGAATGTCAGCGGCTTCTCGCCGGGAAACGGTTCCATCCTTCAGCGCGTAAAGTTCCGCCTGATCGATTTAATCCAATCAACGAAGCGGTTTCGCGCGAACTCAAGTAACCGGTAAACAAGCCGTTCGTGATGATCGGTGTACATTGCGCTGCGACACCTTCGTCATCGAAGCCGAATGTGCCCAGGCCCGGGCCATGTTCCTGCCGCGCGTCGGCGACGACGTTAACCATCTCGCTGCCATATTTCAGGACGCGCAACTTTTCCAGAGTTAGAAAGGAGGTCCCGGCGAAGTTCGCTTCCATCCCGAGGACGCGATCGAGTTCGATGGGATGCCCCACGGATTCGTGGATCTGCAACCCAAGCTGCGAGCTTTCCAAGATGATATCGAACGTGCCTTCGGGGCACTGATCGGCCTTGTGCAGCGCGACAGCTTCTTCGCCGATTCGGCGCGCGTTCTCAACCAGCTTCAACTCATCAATCAGTTCATAGCCTTTGTTTTGCCACTGGCCACCGAACGAAGTAGGGTAGGAGCGCTTCTGGATTTCGGTGCCGGCAAAGGCATAGGCGACATATCCCGCGCCGGTCGTGACTTTCGTCTGATGAATGTCCGCGCCTTCCGAGGAAAGGAACCACTGTTCCTCGCGCCGGAAATTCATGTTCGCTTCCGCCAGCGTCACTCCGGGTACGGAACGTAGTTCGGCGTCAATCTTCATCAGGAGAGCGAGGTTTTGTTCGATCGAAATCGAGAACGGATCGATCTTGTGCGGCGTCGTCCATTCCGCGGTGACGGCTTTCTCCGGCACGAGCGCCACATCACTCTGCTTCACCTGTGCCGAAGCCTTCGCAATCTCAACGGCCCGTGCTGCGGTGGCTTCGACCGATGAATGGGCAAGTTCGGCTGACGATGCGAAGCCCCAGGCGCCGTCCACAATCACACGCACGCTCATGCCGAGCGACTGTGAATCCGAAGCATTGGCGATTTTTCCATTCTTAGTGGCGAGGGCACGGCTGCGATCACTCGCGATGCGGACATCAGCATAGGTTGCGCCGAGTTGCGTGGCCGCATTAAGCGCCCAGGAAGCGAGGTCTTTCATGGCGACAGTTAAGAATCTAACACCAACATTGCTGTGGATTGTTTTTGGCGGATTCAGCGGCCTGCGGCAGCAGCCTGACTGGGGCCGTTTTCAACCAGCAAGCCGGACTTCTGAAAGTAGGCGGTCGCGCCCTCGCTGATCAGTTTGCTTTCGTTGCATTGCGGCAGTCCCGAGAGGACCAGCACGGGAATGTTCGATGTGTCGGGATTCTGACGCAGGGCTCGCAAGACGTCCGGACCCGACAATTTCGGCAGCATCATGTCGAGGACGATGATATCAGGCTTATTTTCAAGGGCCAGACGAAGGCCCGCTTCTCCGTCCTCGGCAGATGTGACGTTGTGCCCGGCCTTCACCAGCGTGCGCTCATTGCTCAGGCGAAGCAGCCGGCTATCGTCAACGATCAGAATATTCAAGCTTCCTCTTTTTTTTGAGTCTCGTTTTAGATCGGCAATATCTGGCCGGAGCTTGATGCTCGAGACTATCGGAAAGCGGCCGCTTTGGACTGTGAAAGTATTTTGCGCACATTTTGCACGAAGAGGTCGGCCCCTCGATCCAACATCAATCCGGCTTTCTCGAAGTAGGAGGTTGCGCCATCGTCGAGCAGTTTCTGATCGCTCGATTGGGGGAGGCTGCTCACTATCATCACCGGAATTTTCGCGGTCTCCCGATGGTTGCGAAGTTCGCGAAGCACTTCGTAACCGGGCAATTTGGGGAGCATAAGATCGAGAACAACCAGATCAGGCTTACGTTCGAGCGCTAGACGCAGTCCTTCCTCCCCATCAGCGGCAGTGATCACGTTATATCCCGCATGCTACAGGGCGCGCTCATTTGAGACGCGGAGAAAACGGCTGTCTTCCACAATCAAAACATTCATGCTCGCTTTTTCCCCAGCAGAGAGAAGCATCGGCAAATGGCCAGGAAACTTGAATCAGGATGGCTGCGTAGAGGTTCCCAGATTGCGACTTTCGCGCCCGGTTAGTGTTTGTTAAAGAAGAGGCAGGGGTTGGGACTGTGGGGAAAAAGGGGAGACGAGCCATGGCAAAAGTAATCGAGTTTTATATTCCGAAAGATTTTCGCCCGAAAGCGAAGTGGGGCACGACCTCCGATCGAGGCCAGATTATCGAATTCGCAGCGCCGAAGAAGTCCGCATAGTGTTCCGCTCTCATAGGGAACGCGGGCCCTGGAAAAGGTCAGCGCGTCCTAGCCGCTGGAGTGTCCGTCAGCGAGAGCAAAAAGCTGACCAAGTCTCGCTTCTCACCTTCAGTCAATCCGATTTTCATCAAGAAGGGGGACTTGCCGGGCCTCGGTCCGCCTCCGCGATCGTAATAGTCAATCACTGCGCGAAGCGTGGGAAGACTTCCATCGTGCATGTAGGGAGCATGTAATTCAACGTTGCGCAGGCCTGGAGTTTTGAATGCACCGCGATCACTTTCTGCGCCGGTGAGTGGAAGAGCGGCCCTGATCGTCTTGCAGGCCGATGCCGATATTTTGAAATTTATTATCGGTGAAATTGGGCCCGTCATGGCAGCGGGCGCAACGTCCTTTGCCCACAAAAACAACTAGGCTATTTTTTTCGTGCTCAGTCAACGCTCGCTTGTCGCCTCGGGCATAGCGATCAAACCTGGAATTTCTGGCTACCAGCGTTCGTTCGAACGCAGCTAAGGCTTTAGCCACGTCTTTTAGGGTAGGATTCTCGCCGAAGACGCTCCAAAATGCGCCCTGGTAATAAGGATTCGTATCGAGCCGCCGCGTGAGGTCAACCTCTGCGGGGGAATTCATTTCGTTCGGCGAGGACATGGGGCCAGTCGCCTGTTCTTCGAGCGTAGTAGCGCGTCCGTCCCAGAATTGAGAGGAGTTGTAAGCCGCGTTCCAAATGCTGGGGGTGCGCCGGGGCAGCGCGGCACCATGAAACCAACCGCTTTAGGCCGACCGTCTGAGAGCCCCTTCTTGGGATCGTGGCAGCTTCCACAACTAATGCTGCCATCGCCGGAGAGCTGTTTGTCGAAAAACAGGCGTCTCCCCAGTGCGATCTTCTTCAAGGTTTGCGGATTATCGCTGGGAACTGGCGGGACCGGCAATGCTCCCATACCCACAGGAAGCTCATGGACGGAATCAATCAGCTGGGCGTTCTCGCGAAAGGTTTGCGCGCGACCTAAGGGAACCAGAAGCAAAGCGTAGGCGATGCATGCCATCAGCCTGCTTTTCCAATACCGCACTGGGTGCGCGTTCCTGCAGATTGAGCTGATTTGTTGACGAGGCATTCTATTGAGGTTCAACCGAAGTGATCGAGAGCACATCGTTTTCGCCCCGCATGGCCTTGATGCGCACCTTTTTTGCCGCAAACGCTTCCACAAGAGCTGGGTTCGCCAGGTGATAGACCTTCTTGTGGAGGCTATCCACCAGCACATACTTGCCACCCAACCGGACGCAGCTCCGGGTACACTCCTCGGGCGTATGCCCAAGAATGTTGGTCTTGATGACATCGTCGTGGGAGCTGCCGCTGGAATGAACATTGAAAGCGCACTGGCTATCAGACACTTCGCCGGTAATGACTACGACACGTTCCGCACCCGCCAGCGCCAGCGAAGAAGAAATAATTAGGCAAGCAACCGCTCGCATGGTCACCTCTGCTGGTTATCGGCGGGAGGATGCGAAGCTTTAGTCTCAGAACGCGTACGGAAGAATCCGAGTTTCTCCTTACGCTAGAACATGCCGCAAACAGGCAGGCAAACGCGTCGGACACGAATGTCCGACTCACATGCTCTGATTCAGTACTTCGGCATGGTTGGATCAACACGGTCCGCCCATGCGAGAATGCCGCCAGCAAGATTGTGGACCTTCTTGAATCCGGCTTGGCGCAAGAAATTAACGGCTTTTGCGCTGCGGACGCCAGAGCGGCAATGGGCCACGATTTCTTTGCTGGTATCGAGTTCGCTCACGCGGTTGGGCAGATCGCCGAGCGGAATCAGGTGTCCCCCGAGATTGCAGATCTGATATTCATGCGGCTCGCGCACGTCGAGAACGAAGAGGTCCTCACCGCGATCGAGACGCTGCTTCAGTTCTTCGACTTGCATTTCGGACGTTGTCACCTCGGCCTCAACCTCCTCGCCGCGAATTCCGCAGAACTCCTGGTAGTCAATTAATTTCGTAATCGTCGGATTCTTGCCGCAAGCAGGGCAATCAGGATTTTTTCGCAGCTTGAGCTCGCGGAACTTCATAGCGAGGGCGTCAACCAAAAGCAAACGCCCGATCAGGGGATCGCCGCTGCCGAGAATCAGCTTGATGGCTTCGGTCGCCTGAATGATGCCTACGAGTCCCGGCAAGATTCCGAGCACTCCGCCTTCCGCGCACGAGGGAACCAACCCGGGAGGTGGCGGCTCAGGATACAAGCAGCGATAGCACGGGCCTGCTTCAGTTGCAAAAACGCTCGCCTGGCCTTCGAATCGGAAGATTGAGCCATAGACGTTGGGCTTGCGGGTGAGCACGCAGGCGTCGTTCA
>QHZV01000110.1 GCA_003224785.1 Acidobacteriota bacterium | reverse complement strand
CATGTCACGATCGCGATGCCCCCGCTATCCACGTGCACGGCAAAAGGAATGCTCTTGCCGATTCCCAATGCGGCATTGGGCATCGTGCAACTTGTGTAGCCGGTATTCCCGAAGGGGCGACAAAACCGAATGTTCCCTGAAGCTTAGTAATCGTTCCATTTGGCGGCAGCTTAAAGTCCCTATTTGCCACAATGACGGCGCTTCCCGGATCAGGCGGCGGCAGCAGCGCCTCCACTCCGATCAACCACGTATTGTTGTCCAGCCTCTTGACGGCACTGCTGGGTGTGAAGTTCCCGTGGGAGACGGTCCTCGTCTGAGCACTCACCAACGTGGGAAACGCAAGCTGAATTCCACTCCCCGCAATAACCAGAGTAAGAACTAGGACTAGGCAGGCTGAACGGCAGAGTAGCTTGCTGGCACTTGCTTCGATAGTCATTTCTCCCTCCAACGCCCCCCGCGAAGTGAGTGTCGGAGCCCACTATTCGCTGGTGAAGTAGTCCACGCTGACCGGATTTTCGAATAATGAATAGTCCCGCGTGACCACGGTGATTCCGCTGTCGGTGACGAAATATTTCTGGCGATCCGATTCCGGATCGAAGCCAATCGTCGTGCCCTCCGGAATGTGCACGTCGCGATCAATAATGGCACGACGAATACGGCAATGCCTGCCGATGTTTACGTGCGAAAACATGATCGTCGAATCAACTTCCGTATAGGAGTTCACGCGAACATCCGGGGAGAGCACGCTGTAGCGAACCGTGCCTCCAGAAACAATGCAGCCGGCGGAAACGATTGAATCCAGCGCTTGACCAGTGCGGCCAGGTTCTTCAAAGACAAACTTCGCAGGCGGATATTGACGCTGGTGCGTCCGAATGGGCCAGGCTTCGTCATATAGATTGAATACCGGCGAGATCGAAACCACGTCCATGTTGGCTTCGTAATAGGCCTCCAGCGTCCCTACGTCACGCCAATAAAGCGCTTCCTTTTTATTTTCATCTACGAAGTCGAACGAATAGACCCGGTAGTCGTCCACCATCTTGGGCAGAATGTCTTTACCGAAATCGTGATGGGAGTGCTCGTCCTCGGCATCTTTCAGCAAAATGGGAATCAGCACGTCAGTATTGAAGAGGTAAATCCCCATCGAAGCTGAAACCTTTTCGGGATTGTAGGGCGAGCGGAGCTTGGTGAATGTCGGCTTCTCTTCAAATCCGGTGACGCGATTGTCGGAGTCCACCGCCATCACCCCAAAGCGATAAGTTTCGTCGGGATCAATCTGAATTGTCGCGAGGGTCACGTCAGCGGCGGAGTCCAAATGCTGCCGCAGCATCAAGTCGTAATTCATCTTGTAGATATGGTCGCCCGACAAAATCAGAACGTGCTTCGGCTGCTCAGAGCCTATGGAATAAATGTTCTGATAAACGGCGTCGGCGGTGCCCTGGTACCACTGATCGCTGACGCGCTTCATCGGCGGCAGCACTTCAATAAATTCCCCTACTTCGCTGCCCAGGATGTTCCAGCCCTCGCGGATGTGGCGATTAAGGGACAGGGCCTTATATTGAGTCAGGATGTAAACGCGGCGCAGATCGGAGTTGATGCAGTTGGAAAGGGTGATATCAATGATGCGGTAAATGCCGCCGAAGGTCACGGCCGGCTTGGCGCGGTCGCGCGTGAGCGGATAGAGCCGCTCTCCAGCTCCTCCAGCCAGCAGAACTCCCAGCGTGTCTTTCATTTCGCTCTACTAGGATGCTCAAGACACCCCGTGAGGGCAACTACAGCCTTCAACGGAAGTGCACGTTGGCGCGTCAGGAACTGCAATAGCGCCGGTTGAAACCAATTTCGGGGTAATACTAGCACAGGGGCGTGACCCGAGAGCAAACGTCAGGTTTAAGCGCCTCTTAAGAAGAAGAGTTGAGGTGAATGCCACTGGTCCTGATCCGGATTAGCAGTTACGTAGAACGAGCATAGTGATGGCGTAATCGCCAAATCATATGCGGCAATAACGCAACCGTGAAAATGATCAGCGTATGAAATATAGCTTCAGAGACATTCTGACCAGAGGAGCCCAGCCGGAAGAAGTTCATGCTGATGTGGCCAAATCCGCCCGCAACGGCTGTGCGGCTCGCTTGAATGTGTGCGGTGCCGCCCATCCATGCGATCAGGACCAAACTGAGCGTGGGCCATGCCATGCTCAATCTTTGCCGCGCAGCAACGAGACCGATTAGCCATCCAATAAGGACGGGTGAAGTGAAATAGATGAATCTGCCGATCTGGAAGTAGATATTCTGGAACGAATAAATCGGGATTGGAGTGCCGAACGGCGTATCCGCCCGCGGCAAAAAGATTTTCCAACCCGACCACAAAATAAAGCACGCGATGAAGTACGCCGCGGCCAAAAATAAAAGCGGAGCCAAGCCGAATGCCGCCCATGGCGCGCGAGCGCACCACGATTGAAACTGGCGTTGCTCGATCATGGCTTTCGACAGGTCATCTATGCTTCCGAGCCTGTCCAGCGCCGCCGATTCCGCCTCGGCCCGGCCACGCCCTGCGCGCACTTCCTCAGCCCTAAGGTCGGCAAGGTGATCCGCAAGCTCTTTCAGATAACGCTGCACATGCCGCGGGGCCACTCCCGCGTTCAGCAAGCGTTCGCGTAACTCATAAAACTGCTTGGGCATTTTGACCTCCGATGAGGATATTTTGAATTGCGGTGGTCAGATTCGTCCAGTTTTGCGAGAGATCGGCGAGGCGTCGCGCCCCCCGTGGCGTTACCGAATAATAGATCCGGCCGCGGCCATTGATAGTCTTGCGCCTCGACTTGAGCGCCCCATCACCCTCAAGCCCGTGCAACACCGGATATACCACTCCTTCACCGACCGCGATCACGGCTGCGGTGCGTTGACGGATGGCCTGCACGATCTCGTAGCCGTACATCTCTTGCTCGCCCAGGAGGCTGAGAATGAGGAGCTCCGGAACTCCGTTCATGAAATTCGGATTAGTCTCCCTGAGCGCCATGGGAACAATATACCTTGTGGTTCGATGTATTGCAACAGCTTTGTCGTGATAATGGGACTTCGCATGGGACAAACCAGATCGGCAGTCAGCTACGATTTTTCTCTTTGGCTTCAGTGACTCCGCATGTCTACTATTGATGGGAGAATGTCTTCTCGTGGCGTACTCGTCCTCATTGCCTTAATGGCGTCACCCATATCGCAAGCCGTTGCGGCTTCCCGAGTCGTGGCGAAGCCCGGGATGGTTAGTTGGCAACCGGCCAGGTTGGTACCTGGATCGCCGGTGCTGTTTCAGATTTCCTCATCCAAAAACTCACGCGAGGTCTCGGCACAATGGTTTGGGCATGAAGTAACCTTCTTCCGTGACTCCAGCGCAACCGCCTGGTACGGATTAGCTGCAGTACCGCTCGGAACCGCTGCCGGGACTTACGAGCTGTCTTTGCGCAAAACTCTGGCCAGCGGCAAGACCGTCGAAACCT
>QHZV01000109.1 GCA_003224785.1 Acidobacteriota bacterium | reverse complement strand
CGTTCTGCCCATCACCCAGTTTACTTCGGACTGGCAACGATTTATTTTCGCCAACCCTTTCAACCGTCGACGGAAGTAACCTTAACATTTGATTAATTAATGTCAACGCCCGCATTTTGTGCAACGTCCACGTTTCCCACAGAGAAATCAACAGCATCTAATTACCTGTGCTGCATTCGTTTATTAACCGGAGATCAATTTATGAATGCTTTTGCACAGCCCTTTGCACAGGATCGCCGCTGGAACACCGATTTTGCTAGACAGGGAGAACCTCGAAATTATCTTGACGCGCGCGAAATTCTTAAGCATTTTGTATATAGATGAAGTGGAGCCGCCGGAATGCTTGATTTTTGTGGCGCGGGGGCTTGGCCCGCGAAGGGGAGTCGCTTGGGATGCTTGATTTAATTGCGTACGTTGACGGCGGCTCGCGCGGCAACCCTGGGCCTGCTGGCGTGGGCGTAGTCATTGATGGTGCCGAATCCGGCCGCATCACCATCACTAAATGGATTGGCCACCAGGACAACAACGTTGCCGAGTATCTTGCCTTGCTTGAAGCTCTGCAATGCGCAGTGAATCTGAAAGCACGCAAGCTGCACGTCTATTCCGATTCCCAAGTTGTCGTCCGCCAGATGCTGGGGGCCTACAACTGCCGCAGTGAGCGCCTATATTCTCTCAATTGGATTTGCCGCAAGCTGGCCCGCTCGCTCGAATTCACTATTTCCCACATACGGAGAGAGAGCAACATCGAAGCCAATGGCTTGGCAACAGCGGCAGCGCGCAAGGTCTTGCCAGCCATTCCGTAATCTCCTCAACACTTTTCGGAATTCAGAGCGTTGCCACGCGCCGATGAACCGTCAAGAAGAACAGACCCATGCATAGCATGAGTCCTCCTGCCGATGCGATGACGATCGGTGCGTGGAACTTCCTGATCAGTGCTCCTGCGATCACACTACCGATAGGTCCGCCGCCCCTGAGCGCGAGATTGAAGACGCTCATCACCCGTCCGCGCATGTTATCGGGCGTCATCAGCTGGACCAACGAGCTGATCATCGCGAAGACGGACATCAGAGCTATTCCAGCCAAAAAAATCATGGCACACGAAAACGCAACCGAGGGAGAGAGCGCAAATGCTACAGTCAAACCCCCCAATACGCAGAGAGCAATCAACGCATTTCGACCCTGATGTTTGGCCTTGCCTAATCCAGCGACTAACAGAGCTCCGGTCACGGCGCCGGCACCAGAAAAACTCAGCATTGCCGCGTAAGTTGTAGGCTTGCCATGAAACACCTGGCTCGCAAAAACCGGCAGGAACGCGATCGTCTGAAACCCCAGGAAAGTAATTAGAAAAGCCAAAACGATCACGGCCTGCATCCCTTCCTGGCCGCCGATGAATCGAATTCCTTGCTTCATGCTATCCATAACGCGTTCGCTCGAACGTTGCGGGATGAAGCTGACTTGAATGACGTAGAGCATCGCTATCACTGCGAAGAACGAGATGCCGTTGAGCGAAAAACACCATCCGGCGCCCAGTGTCAGCAATGCGATTCCGGCAATGGATGGCCCGATCACCCGCGCGAGATTGAATTGAATGGAATTGAGTGCAATTGCGTTGGGCAAGTGTTCTCTCGGAACCAGCGTCGGCACCAGAGCGGAATAGGAAGGCGACCCGAACGCCTGGGCCGTTCCCACAACGAACGAAATGCACCAGATGTGCCAGACTTTCAGAACTCCAGTAAACGCAAGCGCCGCCATGATGAAAGCGCAAGCGAGTTGCGTATATTGCGATCCCAATAGAACTCGTCGGCGGTCTCTGCGATCGGCAAGGACACCTGCAAGCAAGGCCAGGACTGCGATAGGAATAACGGATTGTGAGAAAGCTGCAACACCGTCCAGCTTTGGGCGGTGGTTTGAATCTGCGTCCCGATCTGCGACGTGCACGCCCCAATCCACATCAGGCGGAAATCGCGAAAATGGAATGCCTGGAAGGTCCGGCGAAGAAACGAAGCCGACCGCTGCGGAACTTCTTTCACCTCTTCAATCGGCTGAACCAGATTTACCCCGCTAAGTGATTCGGAAATCTATCTTCGAGTTCCGAGTTCAAGGTGGTTGACGCCAGAACTTAGATGTTCTTCGTAAACGCACCGATTCGTCAATTACCATTTCACGCCTAGCGTCTGATTCGGGCATTCTTGTGAATTGTCGATTGATGCTCCTCGGACTGGATCGCTCGTCACATCAGCTTCTCTGGTTCGATCGAACGCCTCGAATCTAGTCGCGGGTCAACCTTTAAATCGGCCATGCAGGCTGGCGTTCCTTTAAACCCCTGCTCAGCCAGTCGAGTGCCTTGTCCTTGTTTCCGAGTATCGCGTGGGCTGTCGCCATTTCGTAAGGGCACACGTAGTGACGCTTGGAAATGAAATCTAATCTCGAAAGCAAGCGTTCCGCTTCTGCTCGATTGCCGCTGACTGCTTGACGGCCCGTAATTGCCGCTAGCTGCAGCGCATCCGCGTCACCCGACGAAGGCGGGGATAGCACGGGTCCCATTTCTGCCTGCTTTACGTATGCGATCCAAATAGATGAGTGCGTAACTGTGAAGTGCGGATCAATATCCAGAATCTTTCGCCATTCCTGAACAGCTTGTTCGTCTCGCCTCGCCAGGTAATAAACCCATCCCGCATTGACATGAACGGCCAGTGAGAGCGGATCAAGGCTTTCGGCAAGCTTGATTTCCGATATGCCTTCGTCACTACGTCCCATCTGCGCGAGGAACACTCCGCGCCACAGGTGTGCATCTGAAGAGTTGGGGTTGAGCTTGACTGCTCGCGTGAACTCCTTTTCTGCCTGTGGCCAGTCCCAGTCATACAAAAATCGGATTGCGCCAAGCGAGACATGCGTTTCTGCAAGAGTTTCATCCAGCTGCAAAGCCTTCATTGCCGCCTGTTTCCCCAATTCCAGGATAGGTGCCGGTGACAGATAATAGTCCGACAATGCCAGGTACGAGTCAGCCAGGGCGGCGTAATTTCGCGCGTCTCGAGGGCTGTGCTCGATAGCCTGACGGAAGTACTCTATCCCTTTGTTGATCTCCTCCTCACTTCCTTTATCCAGGTGATAACGTCCGCGAAGATATAGGTCCTGCTCCTCGGGATCAACGCGCGAAAGCTGTATCGCACGCGATTGCCCATTACCGTCAATCTTCGCGCGTATCTCCTCCGCGATTGCGCCTGCCATGTCACTCTGCAAGAGCAAAACATCCCCAAGCTCACGGTCGTAACTTCGCGCCCACAGGTGCTGATCGGTGTTCGCATCTATCAGTTGAGCGGTAATTCGCACATGTTGGCCAGAGCGGAGCACGGATCCTTCAAGAACCGCGTCTACGCCCAGTTCGCTCCCAATCTGCCGAAGAGATTTCTGTGCTCCTTTGTATTGCATGACGGACGTTCGGGAAATCACGCGGACACTTCCCAATTCCGCCAGTTCAGTAATCAACTCGTCTGTCATGCCATCTGCAAAATACTCCTGCGCGGGGTCGCCGGAGAGATTTTGCAGTGGTAGGACTGCGAGGGAGCGAACTTGGGGGTTGCTGCGACGCCGCAACCAGTCGCGCGAGTTCGCCAGATTCAATCCAAGAACGACTCCCAACAACAGGGCTCCCGAAAGCAGTCCCGCCAGTGCACTGGCGACGAGCCTCAGAGAGCGAGTTGGTCGCCTGGTCACGGGCGGCTCGGAGGTAGAAACGGCAATAGTGCCCGGCCAGGTCACCGGCGCGATCTCCGGCGCGATCCATGAGTCGCCTGCTAAGGGCTGAGTTTTTTCCTTCGGGTGGGATGATTCTGTAGCGGCGGACCCCTCGGTCCCAGGCAGGCGGACAAGCTCCCTTGGGATTTCATTTCCCGAAACCAGCCTTACATCAGCCGCAAAACGATAGCCTTGCCCTTGGACCGTCAGAATGTAACGCCTGTCCGGCGTCTCTCCCAATGCTTTGCGCAGCACGAACACGATCTGAGTCAGGTTCGAGTCTTCCACAAAACTGTCAGCCCAGACTGCTTTTATCAACTCGTCCTTAGTCATGACGAGACCTTCGCTCTTCACCAGCACCAACAACATTTCAAAAGCTTTAGGCGTTAGTGGAACGGGCGCATGCCGCAGCCGCAAAACCCGTTTTTTGGGGTCGAGATGAAATTCATCGAATTCGTACACACTGTCAGCAAGCGGACTCACAAACCCCCTCTAATAACTTCTAAGAAAGTTTGAGCGCAGCTATGAAGATTTATGACGAGCATGCGAAGTAGCTTTGGGGCGCGAAGAAGCTGGATCCAACGGACTGGCGGGCATTCTATCACTTCTGGCCTAGCCCGCCTCGGTCAATTTTCCAGGAATCCAGCGATTTTCTCGCCCAGGAGAGCGCCATGAGTCTGTCTAGAATCGTCCCAGCTTCGTACTTGCAAACCCTGTTTTTTAGCTGGGATTCTATTTTTGCCACGCAGTCCAGGAGACCCATTTTTACCCCATACAAGAAGCTCAAAACAGTAATTGCGGTTAGTCTCTTATTTAGCATCTGTTCCTTTTCCAGCGCCCAGAGGTTCCCGCACCGCGCGGGTACTGCGAAAAACAATGTTCAGTCCAGCGTAGCCAATGCCACCGTGTTCGCCACGGATTTGCGATTCCCGCGCGGCCTGAAGTTTGGCCCCGATTCGCGGCTATATGTAGCTGAGTCCGGTCTAGGTGGCGAGGACAATACCATTGGCCTCTGCGATCAAGATCCTAATTTCGGGCCGTTTCAAAGCGGCAGGACCTCGCGCGTGACCAGTTTCGATCTTCAGGGAAACCGAACCGTCGTCGTGGACAATCTTCCGTCCAGCATTGACATATTTGGCGAAACCTTCGGGGCAGCGGATGTTGCATTTCTCGGCAACACGCTTTACATCGTGACGAACGGCTCGGGATGCAGTCAGGGAGTCTCATATGCCAAGAATGGCATTCTGCGCCTGAATGGCGACGGTACGCTCACCCAGATCAATAATCTCTCGGCCTGGACCCAGAACAATCCAGTTGCGAATCCTCCCTGCTGCGACTTCGATGCGGAAGGGGTTTGGTGGACCCTCACCTCCAGCCATGGCGCGCTTTACACCAATAATGCGAACACCGGCGACTTTCTGCGCGTAGCTCCCGATGGCATCACGACAAGAGTTATTGACATGTCGGCCACGGTGGGGCCCAACGCTTGGTTCGGACCAACCGGTGTAGCCGAGAGAGGCAACTTTTATATTGCGAACCTGGGGCAGTTTCCCATCACGCCGGGTTCTTCTTCTCTATACAAATTATTGCCCAATCACACACTCATGAAAATGTTCGATGGTCTGACCGCCGTCATCAGCCTCGTTTTTCTAGACGGCAAACTTTACGCACTGGAGACTTCCACGGAAGCCGACAATCCGGTGCCTGGCAGTGGAAAG
>QHZV01000108.1:2176-7601 GCA_003224785.1 Acidobacteriota bacterium | reverse complement strand
TGACGACCGTATCTGGAAGCGGTTGTTCACACCGGAAACGTCGAGCTTTTTTGAGGGCTACTATACGACCAGGGGAGTTCGAATCCAGAAATCGAGCGCAGTTAGGGAATTACAAGGTGATGCCACTGTACGTTCCGCGGTGCTTAGTGATGGTCAAACCATCTCGTGTGATCTGGTTCTCGCCGGAATCGGCGTCGAGCCGGCAATTGACCTGGCATCAAACGGCGGACTCGAGGTTGGCGATGGCATTCTGGTCAATGAATATCTTCAGACCACAAACTCTGATATTTTTGCCGCGGGCGATGTTGCGAACTACCAGGACATAGTCTTTGGTAAACGCAGGCGCGTAGAGCACTGGGACAACGCGGTGTCGCAGGGGCAACACTGCGCGCGGTCACTCATGGGAGACGCAACTCCTTTTAAGCATGTTCCGTATTTCTTTTCCGACGCGAGCAACAGCTTTAGCGTCTGGTGGCTTCATGAAGAACGAGTGCGGGCGGCGTTCGTCATGAATCGTCCGGATGAAGAGCGAAACGCCGCTCCAAAATGGATCGAATCGGCGGAGCGTGTATCTGCGACGAAATTAGCAGACGCGTCAAAGCCTGTCCTGACCGCATCGGCTCCGGCTGCAGCCTGACCGCTGGCGACGGAGGAGTTCAACGCCTGATCCTCTCCAGCATCGTCCTAGTTACCAGCTTCTTTTCAATGTGACGCTCGAGCGATTGCAGGACAAACTTGCTCAAGTCGGAAACCGGCTTCTGCGGAACCTGTAATTGAGATAGCGGGAGCCGCAGCATCTGAGCTGCAACGTTGCGGGATTCCGCGGAGATTTCCGACGAAGCCAGCCGCTTGTGCTCCGGACACATGAGGCCGTCTGCCAGAGCATGAAAATAGGCACGGCTGCCGTTGAGAGTTCGCCCACAGGCCAGGCATTCTGATAGTTCCGGCAAATAGCCCATCAGGCGGGCCATCCACAACTCAAAGTATGCAATCGGAAGCCAGAACTCATTACCGCGCAGCTGCGCCAACACCGAAAGCGCCAAGCGAAAGACGGCGTCGTTGGCCTCGCGGTCGGGAAGTAATTCGTCTAGCAATTCTGCAACATGGCCAAGCGCAACTGCCCGCGGATAAGTCACTTCGGTAGTGAGAGGCGATTCGAGCACTTCGCACGAATCCAGGCGCGCGAGTTCCTGCCGCTCGCGATCTTCGAACGCCACCTTTATGTATGTAAGCGGTTCAAGCGCCCCACCAAACCGCCGTCGCGATTTCTTGGCAGCGCGGGCCACCCCTCGCACTTTCCCTTCCGTGCGCGTGAACAGCGTGACCAGCAGATCGGATTCGCGAAATGGATATGTGCGCAGAACAATCGCTTCCGATTCCTTGAGCGGCATGCGAGCAGAATAGCGTATTACTGATCAGCCTTGAGATTTGAGGTGCGAAGATCTAACGAGTTATTTTGATGGTCTTAGAGACTGCTAAGAAAAAATGTCTATCCCGAGCAATTGTTTCTTCTTCCCCGTGCCTTCCATCGCATTGGAATGGTCAATGGGGCGAGGGCGACCACGAATGCTCCAAGTAACGCGGTTTCAGATGCCGATTCAATTCCCTTGTTGATTTTATGGCGGTTGGATGGCAAGGAAACTCGGTCGCCAACCTTCCCATCTGCCGCTGTGTCGTCGCTAATGAACTGCGTCTTGACGTTCTGACCGTTTGCTAGGGCAATGTGTCCCAGTTTCCATTTCAAACGCCCGTGGTGACAGCTCTTGCCTGCTGGATGCGCAGCTGTCACTTGACCATACAAGAGTGAACCCTGCGGCAGGACTGTAACACCATCAGCCATTAGATCGCGAGTGAGTCGCAGCGGAACTTTATCGTCCAGGTGAGCAGTCTTGGAGTCGATATCTTCCAATAGCTGAAGTTCTAGAACCTGGCCTCGCCGCAGGATTACGGGGCGGGCTTGCGCTTTGACGCGGGCATTCGTTGACAACAGAAGCACGGCGATACCTGCGAAGAAGATCCATGGTTGGGGAAGGGAATAGGGCGGCCGTTTTTGCCTCATGGGCAAATGGTAGGCGGGAGCATCGAGCAGCATTAATTGTAATGGTGCACTTTTGGAAGTGTCATAGCGGGTTTTGCCTCCAGTCGGAAGCGGTTCAGCGATTAGGAATCTGTAGTGCGGAATGCAGACAAGCCCGTTAATTTCGGGATATTCCTCCGGACGGCAACTCACGACAAGCAAGAAGGCACGTGCCTTACCCACCAACACGCCTCCCCGTTGTATGATGATGCGCCCGAGGAGCAATGGATTGAGAAGACTTACCTCTCTCGTTTCTATTTTCTTATTATCCGTGGCAGTGTCCGCAGAGGAAGCTGTATTTCGCGACGTTCAATTCCCGAGTTCGAAGGGACAGCTGACCAATGCCACTTTAAAGTTCAGCGACGAGAGCAAGCTAGTTGAGGCGCGACTATCCGATGGGCGCGTCGTTACGGTCATGTATTCCCAGATCGACACGATTTCTTATGACGAAGAAGCACCGCCTGAAACAGGGACTTGCTCTGGGAATGCTTTCGCCTGGGACAGGCATCATTGTGGCGTTCACCAAATCCAAGAACCATTGGCTCGAAATTGATTTTCACGATCAGAACGCGCCGAGCGCGTTGGTATTGAAGCTCGACAAACGCGATTATAAGAAGGTCTGCGACGCGGCGAAGGCACACACAGGCAAAGACGTCGTAGTGGTCGGAAAGACGGATACCAAGTCTCTGAAAGCAAAAATCAAAGACTAAGGTTTGGTAAACGGCCGAGGCTGGACTTTCGGGGCTAAAGCCCAGGGAAAAACTTGAGATACTCTCGGCACGACTGAAGTCGTGCCCTTCCCAAATGTATTGAGCTTTAAGCTGACCGCTATCTCCCGAAATATTTCGCGTTGCGCTCGGCGTAGCTCTTCCACTTCTCCGGAAGATCATCCAAAGCAAAAATCGCCGATACCGGACACACCGGAACGCAGGCGCCGCAATCAATGCATTCGACGGGATCAATGTAGAGCATCTCTTCCGTGGCAAATTTCTCACTATCTTTCTTGGGATGAATGCAATCGACCGGGCAGGCGTCCACGCAAGCGTGGTCTTTGGTGCCGATGCACGGTTCTGCAATTACATAAGCCATGAGTACGTTTTCTCCTGAAATCTTGCTGACTTTTACGGAATACTAATTCTAACAAGAATTGGCTAGACTGGTACAGGATGGCGTTGCCTTACGCGGGCATCAGCTCTCGTTGCTCACTCGGATGATATTCCGTGATGTAGCCGGCGATGGCGCTGGCTGCGACGGTGAGCGGGCTCGCCAGATACATTTGCCCCGGGCCACTGCGGCCGGGGAAGTTGCGATTTTGTGCGCTGATCACCACTTGATCGGGACGCGTTGAAACTCCGGGTCCCGCATTGATGCAGGCGCCGCAACTCGGCTCGATGACGTGGGCTCCGGCTTGCTGGAAGACATCGAGATAGCCTTTGCGCAGGCAATACTCGCGCGTCTCCTGGGATCCGAACTGAATGTAGAACTGAACGGAGTCGGCAACGCGCTTTCCCTGCCGGACCGCATCCGCCAAGACGCGCGCGTACATGTCCATGTCTTCGTTCTTCCCGGCGGTGCAGGTGCCCCCGTATGCAAGCTCAACCGGAACTGGGGTATTCAGATCGCGCACGTATTTGCCGTTACCCGGATCGCCGGGGGTTGCGATCATCGGATGAATTTCAGCTGCGTCGAGTTCAATTACTTGCGCATACTGAGCATCGCGATCGGCGGTTAGGCCTTGGATCATCTGTTCGGCTTGATGACGGTCCATTCCGCGGCGTTCGACGAGAAACTCAACCGCTTTGTGGTCGGGGGCGACGATTCCGGTGAACCCGCCAATTTCCGCGGCCATGTTGGTCATGGTGGCGCGCTCATCCACGCTGAGGTCTTCTATGGCCTCGCCAGCGTATTCAATGACTTTGGCAAGTGCCTTGCCGCTGCGCACGTACTCGAGGCTGAGAATCTTCAAAATGATGTCTTTCGCGGTCACGTTCGCGTGCTTCTTGCCTCGAACAATAATCTTTACTGATTCGGGAACGCGGACACGCACATCTTTCGTGATCCACGAATTGAACACGTCAGTCGTGCCGATCCCAAAAGCAACGCAGCCGATTGCGCCGGAGTGCGGGGTGTGGGAGTCGGAACCAACGATCAACTGGCCGGGCAATGCATAGCTCTCTAGCACAACCGAATGACAGATGCCTTCTGCGCCCTTGCGGTCGGTCAATTCGCCATGCAGGCGAATCCCTTTTCGGTTGGCAAATTCGCCTTGCTTTAACTTGAGCTGTGTAGCGAGGTCGAGCAAACCCATCTTGCGTTTCTGCTCGGAGAGCACTTCGTCGAGGAAAGTTAGATGGTCGCGGAAGAAGAGGACCGATCCCGGATCGTTGACGGGAGCATCGCGTCCGACGAGCTGATCGAAGAAGATCGCTGCCATCGGCGTGACGTATTCGTGGCTGAAGCGCAGGTCGGTGCGCGCGAAACCAGAGTCGCCGGGCTTGACCGCGGGTACACCGAATTGTGGAACAGCACGGGCGGGGACGCCCGTGCCGCCATCACGTGAGGATGGGGCGACGGGCATCCTCGCCCGTCCGGGCACCGCGATCATATGCCGCGCGAAAATCTTCTCCGCCAGTGTCATGGGTCTCGGCTCGGTTTCGATCGGTGGTAGAAAGACTTTCCCCTGCATGCGGGCAACGTTGAACTGGAAAAGGCCACCGAACTCGATGATCTGCCGCGTAATCTCATCTTCTCCGGTCGTAAACACAGACAGCGGAATTTCCTTGCCTGAGCGAATTGTTTCGATCAGTGAGAAATCTGTTGAGGTCAGCACTCCGAGATTTTGGCAATTCTGCTTGTAAATGCGCTCGATGTTTTCCGCGATCACCAGCTTTATTCCAGCACAAAGTTCAGCGTAGGGAGACTGCTCACGGCTTGACCCCTTGCCGCGACGCTTGCCGCTGACGGCAGCTACAAATCCCCCACGCTTTACGTCTCCGCGCTGGATCGGCAGCTCATCGCCACACTTCAGTCCTGTGTAGGGAAACTCGCCGAGAGTTTCATCGAAGAAGAAGCAGATGTGGGCGGGCGTGATTTCGTCGGTCGAAATATCGTCGCGCAGTTTGGGATTGTTCTGCGGATTTTTCGTGTCCCACGCCAGGTCTTCTCCGGCAAGTTGCTTTTTGATCAGCGCGGGATCTTCGGTCAAAAAAAGAATGCGGCCCTGAAGGCCTACGCTCTGGGAGCGCTTCTCAATCTTTCGCTGTAATAGGGCCTCAATCACGTCTTCGCCCGCCTTTACCTCTTCAAATTCTACGCCGAGCAGTCGCGCGAAGGTACGGCCCCAACGAT
>QHZV01000108.1:0-2076 GCA_003224785.1 Acidobacteriota bacterium | reverse complement strand
GACTTTGCCGTCCACCACGGAATCGGTGTCGAGAAATCTTCCGCCAGGATAAGTCTCGGTTTTGCTTGTCGGGTCGCTGATCACGAAGCTCAGGCCTTCTTTCTGATCGCCTTCGAAAGACGTGAGAGTCAGGTCCTGCCCATTCAATTTGAAGTGAACTTCGCCGACCACCGGCGCGGGAGTCACATCACCGAGCACATTTGGAACATCAACCGTCTTCTTTCCATCGGAAGGCACAAACGTTGCCGTGACGCGATAATTCATGTCCAGAGGGAAGAATACCGGGCCCGGATAATTGCGCACCGCGGCACTATTCAGATCTCTAACTCGAATACCCAACCGTTCTCCTCGTTGAATGACAAACATGCGAAGCGCGCCGAGCTCGATCATTGTGGGATGATTAGTCGTGTCTGCGTCGAGCTTCGATTCGGATGCGATCTTTCCACCGATCTTCGCCTCGACGCCAGATTGCAGTTTCACCGAGACGGCGCTTCCCTGCCGGTCGAAGACACCCGCATGCGCAGGGCCAGAGGGCAGCACGATAGCATTGTCGGCGCCACTGCCGAACGTACTCGCACCAGGCTGCAGCCAGAACAGTCCCGCCAACGGAAGCCAGTGCTGCTTTCGACCATCAACCAGTTCCGCTTTCCATTTTTCAAAGGACTTCAGGTAAGCAGAATCGGGCGCGGCGACGGCAGCAACCAGCGAAGCCGCCACCAACAACGCCGCAATCGTAATCTTTCGGAGGACCATGGCAATTCCTCAAACCTTAAGTTTTGATCTTGCCTGCGTACTCTCGCGGATCTGCCAGCGGCTCCAGCCCGCGTCCGGCAAAAATCTCCGCGAACTCGCGCTGCAGCGCCGGGTGGATCAGCCCATTCGTCGCCAGGGTCTCGCGGCTATTCAATTGAAACGGTTCACGCTGAAAATCCGTCACTTGGCCACCAGCTTCCTGCACGATGAGAACGCCAGCGGCAGTGTCCCAGGGATTCAGGTTAAATTCCCAGAACCCGTCGAGGCGCCCGCAGCCGACATAACAAAGATCCAAAGCGGCAGATCCGGCGCGCCGCACTCCATGCGTTCGCAGTGTGATCTGATGATAAAAGTGGATATTGGGATTCTTGTGACGCTTATGGCTTGGGAAGCCGGTGGCCACCAGGGATTCTGCCAGACTCGCGACTTTCGAAACCTGGATCGAGTGTTCGTTCAGGTAGGCGCCTTTGCCTATTTCGGCAGTGAATAGTTCGTCTCGAGTAGGGTCATAGCAGAGCCCAGCCACGGTTTCGTTCTTGTGCTGCAGTGCCATTGAGACGCAGAAAACCGGAAAACCGTGCGCAAAATTGGTGGTGCCATCGAGCGGGTCCACGTACCAGCGGTACTCGCTGCCGGTATCTCGCAAACCTTCTTCTTCTCCCAATACATCGTGACTGGGCCATTGCGCCCGAATGCGTTCGCGAATCAACCCTTCCGATTTGCGGTCGGCGGCGGTCACTAAATCCGCTTCGCCTTTGTACTCGATCTTGATGTTCTGGTCGAAGTACTCCATCAGCAAAGAGCCTGCCTCACGAGCGATGGTGCTCATGGCGGGCAGAAATGAGAAGTGCTCGGTAGTCGGAGTCAAGATTCAGTTTCGCAGATCGGCGCAGGTTAAGGCAAAGGCAAAGGGCCAAAGACTCTAACCGCAAAGAAGGCTAAGGACTCGCAAAGTTCGCAAAAAAAGAGAACCTCAGCACGAAACACCTAACCACAGAGAACACAGAGTTTCACGGAGAAAATCCATGGAGGAGATCCCAAATACGGTCATTTCGCAGGGGCATCACGTGGGAAGGACTTCAGTTCAACGGTTCGCTGCTGGGAAGTGGTCTTCTTGTCGGCGTCGGTGTCAAACCGTGTCAATGAACCGCGCAACACATAGTAGGCTTCGTCGTCAGGCTTAGTACCGGAGCTTCGGACCACGTTCCCTGCGAATTCAAACCAGACGCCATGGACGTTCTCAGTTGTGAAGCTGAGTTTGCCGCCCTCCTCGAGCTTGCCCGACTTGAAAAATTGGTTCATGAAGACACCCTTGTCGCTTTC
>QHZV01000107.1:3781-4080 GCA_003224785.1 Acidobacteriota bacterium | reverse complement strand
AACGCGTACGAAAAGATCACCAGATAGATCAGCTGCGCCATGCCAGCCTCGAGCGCTGCAAAGCGGATTCCCACCGCTAGCCGCAGATAGCTGACTACAAGTGCCACCGAAACCACCGACGAGATAATCATGGCTGCGTGGATAGAGATGTGGTCCACCAGATAGGCCAGCAGCAAATGAAACGCAAAGAACGCGGCTGCCAGGAAGAAGTAGTTCATGGGATGCAAGTCAATGCTGCGCAGCGTAGTAATGATGAACATCAGGAAGAAAAAGAAGAACAACGAGACGGGAGCGAAGTA
>QHZV01000107.1:0-3719 GCA_003224785.1 Acidobacteriota bacterium | reverse complement strand
TGCAACTTCTCCGGCATAGTCATACCGATCTGGAATCCCGAAACCAAGTCCGAGTAGCTCCAGGTCAAGTCCCAGCCGTCAGCAGTTGGGTGTTTGCTGGTGGGCGAGAGCGTGTCGTCGGCGAAGTCAACGTCTTTGAAATTTGTGTGCATGGCAAGAGTGAAATCCTGCACCTGCGCCACACCCTCGGCCAATTTGTATCGCCAGCTGTCCTGTCCCTGAGAGCGATAGCCCACGTGCAATATCGCGGCTTGTTTTGGTGCCAACGTTGCGTCACCCGATGTTCCCTTGTCATTAGTTGTGAGTGGTACTTTGTTACCGTTTATCGTTAACACCAGCCCGTCATACAGTGCTTGCTGCGCCGGAAATGGTAGCCGGAACGTGACCTCCTCCGGCAATTCGCTTTCGTTGCGATATGAATAGTCGCCGGCAAAGTCCACCGAGTACGTGCTATACCACAGCAAGCCTTTCTGCCGATGATCGAGATTTAAGTTGACCTTGACTCGGCTGGATTCCAGCGGCACGTTTCCGTAATGTTTTACTTCTTCATCTCGGACGACAGACTTACCGTGCTCAATCAAGGTATGCCGCTCGACTTCTGTCCTTACATACCCTGCCGTCGGCGGCGCCTGTTCCTGCGTGGTTCCCCAGGTTGAGCCGACTCGGCCTTTCAGTTGCTCGTCGCTAGTGTGAGTGCGGGAAACGATGGTGGAAGCCAGAATGATCCACGCGATCGTGGTGCAGATAAAGATAAAAATCAGCGCTGCAATTTGGCGAAGCAATGGAGTGCCTCCTGTGAGTTGGCGATCACAGATGCCAGAGCAGGATGGTTTCCGTAGGCAGGCAGCTTAAAGGAAAGAACTTACCAAGAATGGATGATCGAGAGTGTGTCGGGCGCGACACGTGTGTGTCAGTTTTCACACGCGCTGGAAGGTCACAAAATGGGGTGCCCCACTTCTCGCCGAATTTGCCAGAGGTGGGAACTCCAAGAAAGCAAGAGTTACTGCGGCTTCTGTGCGCCGCTTGAAGGTGAACTTTGCTGCTGTTGTTGCCGCGCCTTCTGCTGTATATCTGCCAGTTTCTGCAACTGCTCAGGAGTCAGCACAGCTTTGATTTTCGGCGAGGCGGTTTCGCGAATCTGATTCGCTTTCGCAACTTTCTGATCGGTGCTCAAGCTGGAATCATTGCGTACGGCTTCCATCTGCTGGTTCTCGTCCGCAATAATCGGCCGCAACTTGGTTTTTTGCTCTTCAGTTAAATTCAGTGGATTGTCGTCGTTACTTTGTGAGGACGACGGGCCATTCTGTGACGCCGCACCCGACTGACTCGAAGGCGGTTGCGATGGTGCACTCTGGGGAGCCTGTTGCGGCGCGCTTTGCGAGGGCGTTTGCTGAGGCGCCTGTGACGGTGCAGCCTGCGGGTCCTGCTGCGGAGGTGTTTGTGCTGGCGCCGATTGTGCGGGCGCCGACTGTGATGGCGCAGCTTGAGGTGAAGGACTTGTGGCCGAGGTCTGGGCTGCCGCGGTCAGGCCCATCGCAGCGACCAGGAGAAGAGCTAAGCAACTGGTTCTTATGTGGATATTTCGCATGTCACTCCTTTAAACGGTGGACTGGTTCAGCGCATGGAAACCAAACTCCCACGGCACCGGCAGACTGAGATGAGCGGGGCAGCGAATGAGGTTGCTGCTACTTAGGTCATCTTTTGGCCATAACTTACAATTTCGGAGAATTATCAGCGGTATATTGCGGCACCCGCCAGACCGCCGTCACTAACAATGCGACGGCGATACCCAGCGAGACTTCCACGAAGCGATGAATGGCCACAATCCATGGCGCTCGCTCGTGTGCAACAAGCAACACGATTGTCAATGCTATGGCCGCAAACCGGTACGCACTCCCCAGGCGTAACAACGCCGACAAAATTCCGCAAACAAAAATTCCTGCTCCATACACGATCCAGTTCGCATGGAAGAATGTCGCGATCAGCGCGCCGAGAACCGCTCCCAATGCAGTTCCAACAAAGCGCTGCCAGGCGAGGGTGAGAGGATTAATTGTCGAAAGAACAATCACAATTGTTGAAATCGGCGCCCAATAGAACTCCGGCAGCCGCAAAACAGTTCGTGCCAACAAAAGCGATAAGACCGTCGCGACCGCGGCTCGTGCCGAAATAATGAGCGTCTCTTGATCCAGCCCGAATCGAGTTGCGGATTTCGCCATGAGCACCGCAATTCTATCGGACATCAGGCCTCATTCCCCTGGACCGATTGCTCCCCTGCTAACATCCAACTCGTATTCCGGAGGAGAAGGTGATGAGGGTCGGATTCATCGGTCTAGGCAATATGGGAGTGGCGATGGCCGCGACGCTGATAAAGGCTGGTCACGAGCTCACTGTTTACAACCGCACTCCTGCAAAGGCAGAGGCGCTGGTCGATCAAGGCGCGCGTTATGCCCAGACCGTTGCAGATGCCTGCCGCGGGGAAGTTGTGATCACCATGTTGTCCGATGACAACGCGCTCGAGAATGTGGTCTTTGGCGAAAACGGAATCGCGACCGTTTTGTCGCCGGGTGCAATTCATATTTCCTCCAGCACCGTCAGCGTCGCGCTCGCTGACAAGCTGACAGCGGCACACGCAGCTAAAGGTCAGAAGTTCGTCGCTGCTCCGGTTTTCGGACGTCCCGAAGCCGCAGCCGCCGCCAAGTTGTTCATCGCCGTCGCCGGTGCCGATGACGCAGTGGACGCCTGCATGCCGATCTTCAATGCTCTTGGTCAGCGCACCTTTCGCTTCGGCCCGAAACCTTCCGCCGCCGCGCTGGTGAAGATCAGCGGGAATTTCCTGATCGCTTCAGTGCTCGAATCGCTTAGCGAGGTCTTGGCGCTGATAGGAAAAGGTGGACTCAATCAGCGCGAGTATCTTGACTTCCTGACTTCTACCCTCTTTACCGCTCCAGTTTATAAAACCTATGGCGGGTTGATCATCGAAAAAAAATTCCAGCCAGCTGGGTTCGCCGCTCCGCTGGGATTGAAAGATGTGCGTCTCGCCCTGAGCGCCGGCGAAAATCTGCGAGTGCCGCTTCCATTGGCAAGTTTGCTGCGCGACCGTTTCCTGACTTTGCTGGCGCGAGGCGGCGAATCCCTGGATTGGTCAGCGATTGCCCAGGTTGCTGCTGCGGATTCCGGGCAAACCGTCTAAGACTAGTTAGTCCAGACTTTGACGGCTTTTTTCACCGCGGCGTGTTCTTTGCGCAACTCGCGCGCCGAATCTCCGAGTGGCACGACCGGCGCTTCAATCGCGAATTCCCACAAAGGCCGTTCGCCGTGCGCAGACACGGTCCCCGACCGCTCCATCAAGCTGTACGGTGTCGCCATGTCAGTCTGAGTCGCACGTTGCGGATTGCCTGAAATCGTCCACGGCTGCGCCTGAGAACTGATGGATCCGCTGACCTGTGCATTCGCGCCAGCCGCACACATAACGCACACCACAAACAGGAAGAAAAGGTGCTTCATTTTCGATCTCCGGTTCCAGAGCACCTGCCGGATCGATGCCGGCTGGTTGCGGGGAGAGTCTGGCCTGTCCTGACTGGAAGCAACCTCGGTACCAAACCTGAACGCCGCAGTCGCGTCTTGCGCGGCACAATTGCGGGTCATCGCTGCTTCACTTCAACCATAGCGCAACTCTTTGCAGGATTGTGGAGGATCGTGCGGATCAACTTTCCGTCTGG
>QHZV01000489.1:1013-2986 GCA_003224785.1 Acidobacteriota bacterium | reverse complement strand
GATGGTGCCGAGCGTGCTCCCCGCACTGGTCAAGTGTTCTTCCGTCATGGTTGGCGCGGAGTCAACCTTTTCCGACGCGGCCGGCGCCATCTTTGCCAGCCCGAAGTCGAGGATCTTTGCGTGTCCACTCTCGATTATGAAAATGTTTGCCGGCTTGATGTCGCGGTGAACAATCCCTTTGCTGTGCGCGGCATCAAGCGCGTCGGCAATTTCAATTCCGAGATCGAGTAGCCGCTCCAGTGCCAGCGGACGTCCGAAAGTAAGTTCACGCAGAGTCTTGCCCTCGAGATACTCCATCGCAATGAATGGCCGGCCGTCGTGCTCGCCAATCTCGTAAATCGTGCAAATATTCGGATGGTTCAACGCAGACGCGGCCCGCGCTGAAGAAACTTCAGCGCAACAAAGCGGCCAAGCTGGGTGTCTTCGGCCTTGTAAACCACACCCATTCCGCCACCGCCCAGCTTACTGACGATACGGTAGTGCGAAACGGTTTGGCCGAGCGGCGATGGAGAAGACATGGGTGCGCATCATCTTAGCAGGAGAAATACGGGCAGCGAGAAAAGGTCGCGTATAATTCGGGCCACAAGCTGTATGCCACTTTCTGTGCTGGTTTCGCTTTCGACTAAATCCGAAAGCGCAAATTCGCTGGTGATGGTCAACAACTGGCGGTCAGAATTGGCGAAGTAACTACAACAATCTCAGCTGTCGCTTTTCGAGCGCAAGCAGCTTCTCTTTGATCGGCAATCCTCCGCCATATCCGGTCAGCTTTCCATTCGATCCGATCACGCGATGGCACGGGATGATGATTGGAATCGGATTCGATCCATTCGCAAGTCCGACGGCGCGACTGGCGTTGGGATTACCAATCCGCTTTGCGAGTTCACCGTACGAGATGGTTTCGCCGTAGGGAATTTTGCGGAGATCGCTCCAGACCTTCTGCTGAAACGCGGTGCCTGAGGGAGCAAGAGGAAGGTCGAAGCATTCTATTTCTCCAGCGAAGTAAGCGCGCAGCCTGAATCCGGTGCAGATGGTTTCCCATTCTGAGGGAAATTGATTTGGCGAAGTCCCGCGTCGTTGGCGACGAGGGTCAAGGTGCCAACTGGAGAATCCAAAAGGTGGTAAGTGACCGAATTCATACGGGGATATCTACTCGTGAAACAAATCTCGTGAAGCGATAATGATCGGGGTGCCAAGGTCTCGCCGAATTTGCCCCACCTGGGAACCATCCATCTGATTCATACCGCCAGCGCCTTCTGTCGCCGCTTGGCTTGAATCTCGATATACACATTCACCAATGACACCGCTGCCGGCGTCACTCCAGGAATCCGCGACGCATGACCTAACGTACGCGGACGAATCCTGATAAGCGTCTCCTGCATCTCGCGTGAAAGCCCGCTCACAGATTTGTAATCGAACCACTCGGGGATCGTTCGCTGCTCAGCTTTTTTCATGCGCTCGATCGCACGCTGCTGCTGTTGCAGATAGCCTTCGTATTTGATCTCCGTCTCGACCGACTTGAGTTCGTTACGAAAAAAACCGTCATTACTGACTAATTGTTGGTCTTCGGCAAAAACATCTGGCGCGAGTTCACGCAAGATCGGCACCAAATGCTCAATCGTGATTTCGGGACGCTTGAGAATTTGCGCCAGTGACTGTCCGAGAGCGGAAGATAGGTCAGGCATTTCGACCTCAGATTGAGGGTTGATCGAAGTTGGGCGGCCACGTTCCGGCCATAAAAGTCGGCGCTCCATCTCTGCATTGGCGAATGCTTTCTTGACTTCGGCTCGGCCTTCCGAGAAATGGGCCCAGTCTTCAAAATGGATCGGGACGATCACGGCATTCTTAAACGCGCGCGCGGCTTCAACCGCCTCAAGGGCGGTCATCGTCAAATGAAAGGGGCCGACTTCAGGCACGCGGGCCGCGCCTAAATGGAGAACAGCAACCTGAACGTTAAATCTCCGCGCAACCTCCGC
>QHZV01000489.1:0-943 GCA_003224785.1 Acidobacteriota bacterium | reverse complement strand
GACCCTCCGGCCCATGCCGCGCAGGCGTCGCTACAATTCGTAAGGTCCGGCCATCGGAAGTACGAAAATCAACGCTCTGCCAATCTGTGACTCCCACGCTGTTAGCACCCAGCCTTTGGGCGCCTTCGTTTGTGGTCACGACTGTCGTCGCGTTGGCAAGCGCTTTTCGCCCAGCCTGATCGAGATTGTCAGAATGATGATCGTGGCTCAGAAGCACATAATCAAACGAACCAAGTTCTTTGGGACTGACAGCCGGGCCGGCGAGCTTTCGCAACGTGACAGGACCGGAGTCGTACTCGCTTCCCCCTGGATCGAATGTTGGATCAGTCAGCAGACGCACACCGCCGAATTCCAGCAGGCAAGTTGGTCCGCCAATATAAGTAACTCGAACTGAGGGTGCATTCATAATGCTTTTAGATTCCGTTTTTTCGTCCTGAGATTCTCCCGAGTGACCGAGGGCGTGCATGCAAAACCCGTCAAAACTCACCGTACTCCGGGTGCAAAACCCAATCTTTGTCAGTAGTGACTTTACTCCTCTTTCACCGGTAGAGCAGGCTGGTGCCGTGGTATCCTCACGCGAATATTGGAAACGAACGGCAAAACAATTCAGTGCCACCGATTGAAACACCCATACTTTGCACCAGAACGGCGGGGCAGCCTCATGATGGCGGTGCAAGCGCTGAAAGTGTGGACCAGCCTTCGAACCGTAGTTCCGATTCTGGTCTTATCTTTTTTGCTTTTCGGATTTACCCGTCCCATGCTCGCCGAGGATGAGCTGACCGCAGTTCCTAATCGTCCGACCGTTTCAACTACGGCGCAACCAGTGCAGCCAGGGGTGCTCGAAACCGAGTGGGGAGTGGATGCGGCGGCTTTGCATCAAGACGTCAATGGACTTCTGAAGTTTGGTGTCAGCAGGAATTTTGAACTGCGTTTTTCCAATAAT
>QHZV01000106.1 GCA_003224785.1 Acidobacteriota bacterium | reverse complement strand
CTACCAAGCTTCCAGAGTGCGCGGACTCGGCCGCTCGATTGACGTTCGCGACTCCACCAATAACGGACTGCATCCCAGATTCCCGGCTCCCCTGCGGCTGTTTCCATGCTTTACATAATAGGACTTCATCTTTCCGCGAGCGTACCGCGTACGCGTTCGTGTCTTCGCCTTTCGAAAACCGCGGAGGACGAGAACGGCCTCCGCCAGGACAAGTATGTCTTAACAATGTTTTCACGCTTCTCGAGAGGCGAGAAACGGCGCAGCCCACTTTCATTATTATTTCCGTGAGCTGCCGTTATTTCGATGGGCTCGGCCAGTCATCCACATCAGAACGGTAGTGAGGCCAGCACCATCGATGGACTAAAGCTGCCGGGAGGCGCATTGAGAGGAATGTATGGATCCAGGAACACAAAAGTCAGACTGGTTTGGGGCAGCGATTGAAACTGCAGCGTGACCGAGATCATGCAAGAAGCGCCACCGACCCCAGGGAGGAGCCCAGGCAGTCCACCGAGGGCGACGCCGGTTGCGTTCACGCAGAGTTGTACGGGTGCGCCAGTGAATGAGAAGTAGCCGCTAGAGGATTTGTAGCCAAGCGCGGGAACGGAGGGAGTGCTCGGCAATCCAGCGTTCGAGCCGGAAACGAAATAGATGTCGATGGGTCCGGCGGCGCTGGCCGCATTTACGAAACGAAGTCTCACTTCACCGGGCGCGGGGACGACGTGATCGTCGGTTAATAAGATTGTGGCAACCGATGCTGAACTTTGCTCCCCAGCGGTAATGGCCGTATAGAACGTATTCGATGAAAGCGCGAAATGAGTATCCACGAGCGCAGGTGAATTGCTTCCAGTCGCAAATTCCTGATAGTGAACAGTACCGGCCGGCACACTGGTGTAACTTGTGGCTTTTGTGGGAAAGGTCTGCCGCCATCCCAGATTGTTTGCGACGGCGTTTCCGTTGAATTGCACGTCCACATTCCCCAGGTCGCCAGAGGCTTGCATGATTCGGATCTGGGCAGTGGGTGAATTTTGAGAAGAGGGTCCGCCACCGCAACTCACGGTAAGCAGCGCGACCAGAAGCATGAACGAAAACGCCAGGACTTTCATAGACGCCTCCACTAACGACACTGGGCAGCAGATTGTTGCAGGATTATACGACAGAAGCTAAAGCCAAGACGAGTGTTCGTGATACCCACCCTCCGAAAACCCGCGAGGGGGTGGGCCACCCTCCAACTCATTGTGCGGCGTTCACTTCGCGATTGACGGACCAATATCTTGACGGCTCTCCAGGAAAGCAGCTCACCGATTTCAAGTCGGAATTTATCCGCGATTTCGACTACTCCTATGACGGCAAGCAGCTCGCCATCATCCGCGGCCACCGCGAATCTGACGTGGTGATGATCCGCGACTCTGAGAAGTGAGCGGTTCAATGAGTAAAGCTCAAGGTAACTATAGGCCTACACCAACTCTCTCCTAAAGGCCTACAGATTTCGCTCGGACACTTAGGCCTTTAGGCAACTTCCGGCCAAACGCGCGCGGAGCTAGACTTGCGCAATCTCCCCGATTCGAACTCTGGAGGACCTGCCCACGATGAACATGCAATGGTTCAATCAGCACGGTATTCAATTCACTCTAATTGCGGCGTACATTCCGCTGCTTGCGACCGTGACCACCACCATCTTAAGCATCGTGCTGGCGCGTGCCACTCTACGGTACGCCGAAACCACCGACAAAAGCCTGGCCCTTGCGCGGGAGGAGTTCGAACGGCAGTGGTCTCCGGAGCTGCATATCAAGCTGGAGATGCAATCTTCGCGCAAGACAACGATCGTAGTGACGAACCTGGCAAGAATTTCTGTGCTCTTGCAGATGGTACAGTTGCGGCGGCTCGATATGGGAGTGCCATCATTGCGGTCATTGCTGAACGAACCTCTTGTCGGCGGTACGACTTGGACCGATCAATTGGGACAAAACCTGTTTGCCTGCACTGGCGACGACTATCAAGGACAGATCGCCGCTGCCGTTGCTTTTTATGCTTCGGGCCGGCTGTATAGGACCGATTGGTTTCGGTTTCAAGTGGAAGTCAGACATGGAGAGCTGTTGAGGCTTGAGCCAGTCAACATTGCGGCGCGGCGAGCGCACGCACTTGACGACGAGGAAGAAACCGGGCAGGAGTCGGTGAAAGATGTGGTTCAGGTGATGGCGGCGAAGGCGTGAGCGGTTTGCCGATGCGACGAACACAAGGTCTCTCGACTGCATGTGATTCTCATCCCGCTCTGAAATACATTTCGCTCGAGATGACAGTATGGAGAAGCTCCTCCGCAGGCGAACCGCCTGAGCCATAGGGTCAGTCCGGAGAGTCAGTCCAACATGCAAAAAGGCTCCCGATTCCCGAGAGCCTTTGATTTCCTGATGCCTGAAACCTGACGCCTGGAGCTAAGTTACACGCTGAACGATGAGCCGCAGCCGCAGGTACTTTTCACGTTTGGATTTTCGAACTTGAAGCCTGCGCCTTCGAGGGTCTCGACGTAATCAACGATGCAACCGTTCAGATACATGACCGAGGTCGCGTCAACGTAAACTTTAAGTCCTTCCATGTCGAAAACTTTGTCCATTAAGCCAGACGCGTTCTCGAAGGACATAGAATAGGAGAATCCGGAGCACCCTCCGCCAACCACGCCGACGCGCAGCCCTGCGGGCACGGGAGTCTGCTGTCCCATGATTTCTTTGACCTTTGAGATTGCATTTGGGGTCAGCGAAATAGGCGCCTTCTTCGTTGTTTCCTGGGGATGAATTTCAGGGGTAGTCGGGACTGTTGTGGTGGACATAGCTCTCCTTCGTGTCTTAGTCATTATAACAGACGAATTTCGTGCCTCTGAGGACTCAAATATTTAAGCGAACCGTTTCTGGCACCATCTGAGGGGAACGTTGTCTCTGCTGATCCATCCGCTAAGTACCCACTGAACCGGAAAATACAGTGCCTACTGTATTGGAAATATAGGAGAAACACGGTATTTTTCCGGTGCCTGGATCTTTCGAAATTATGCTGGGCTACTGCAGCAACGAGAAGTGCAAGCGTCCGCTGCATTCGTTCACGGAAGGCAGGTTGTTTCAATTTGAGATCACCTCAATTTCTGTGACACCGAATGATGGATCGTCGGCCCCGTTCGACGAGAAGCCACTGAAAGAAGCAGCGCACTTCTGGCTTTGTGGCGACTGCGCTTCTGCATTCACGCTTGTTCTGGAGCCCGCCGATGGCATCAGGCTGGTTTCGCACAAAGAACGTGAATCGAAACAAGGACAACTCTTCGGGGTTGCAAAAGATATTGCGTAGACAAACAGATGCTGAACCGATTTCAGCTGCGGGACATCCATTGTGGCAGGCTGGTGAAATTACAAAGTAAGATTTACATAATTTTCGGAATAGTATGGGTTGCAGCATAGACAAAGAAGGGGTTTAGCTTTTGGCAACCGCGATGCAGCGGGGTAACGTTTTCATCTGTTACCTTAGAAAACCCAAGCTCAGGAATGACCATTTATTCGCCGGATTTGGAGGGGGCTATGTCAACGTTCAGAATCTTAGTGGCAGATGATCATGAGGTGGTGCGGAAAGGGCTGGTGGCCCTGCTGCAGGCACAGCCGGAATGGCAGGTTTGCGGTGAAGCAGGCGAGGGCCGCGAAGCTGTGGAAAAAGCACAGCAACTGAAGCCGGATGTCGTGATTCTTGATATCGGGATGCCGAACTTGAATGGCCTCGAGGCCACGCGTCAAATCAAGTGCTGGATGCGGGCGCTCGCGGCTTCCTGTTGAAGTCGGACGCGGCGCGCGATCTGGTGGCGGCGGTGGAAGCGCTGCGCCGGGATAAAACATATTTCACTTCCAAAGTTGCTGCCATGGTGCTTGAGGGCTATCTGAAAGGCGGCAAGCCCGGAGCGATTGTCACACCTGGACGCAATCGGCTTACGCCTCGCGAGCGCGAAATCGTGCAGTTGCTGGCGGAAGGAAAGAGCACCAAGGAAGTAGCGGTGGCGCTGGGCCTCAGCGTAAAGACAGCCGAAACGCATCGTTCGAATATTATGCGTAAATTGCAGTTGCACTCGGTCAGTGATCTGGTGCTATACGCAGTGCGGAACAATATTGTGCACGTGGTGCAGGCTGGGCTTGAGGGGTAAATCCTAAGAGCGAAGTTTCGGGAATGCCCGTGTCTCGCAAAAGAAGCGAGACGGGGCACATAATATTGGTTTTCGTATCACATCCTGGGTTTAGTACCACGTCGCGATTCTGAGTCTGTCTCGAATCCGACCTTGTTCACACCACTGTTGTAAAATTTCAAGTACTCCTTATGTCAGCCAAAATTCCTGTAGGAATCCTCGGTGCCACGGGCATCGTAGGACAGCGGTTTATTCAGTTACTGGAAGACCATCCATGGTTTGAGGTGGCGTGGCTTGCGGCATCGGACCGGTCGGAAGGCAAAGCGTACGCGGAGGCTGCGCGGTGGCGGCTGAAGACCGCAATCCCGGCTCGGGTTACGGGCATGCGCGTTTCCGCAGCGACACCCGATGGCGCTCCCAAGGTGATTTTCGCGGCGCTTGATGCTTCGATTGCCGCCGAAATGGAGCCCCGGTTTGCGGAAGCGGGATGCGCAGTCATTACAAATTCGAGCGCGCTTCGCATGGCAAAAGACGTGCCTCTGGTCATACCCGAGGTGAACCCTGATCACACAAAATTAATCGAGTGCCAGTCGTGGCGGCGGAAGTCGGGCGGATTTGTGGTCACAAATTCAAACTGTTCTGCGATGGGCCTGGTGCTGGCGCTTGCGCCGCTGCACAGGCGGTTCGAGCTGGAGACAGTGATGGCGGTCACGATGCAGGCAGTCAGTGGCGCGGGTTATCCGGGCGTGGCTTCGCTCGACATTCTGGGCAACGTGATTCCGTACATCGCCAAAGAAGAAGAGAAGATGGAAGAGGAGACGCGCAAGTTGCTAGGCACACTGAACGGCGCAGGAGTTGTGCTGGCTCCATTCAAGATGAGCGCGCAGTGCAATCGAGTCGCGGTGAAATTGTGGACGCGTGGACATCGTTCCGCGGTGTCGCGCAAGAAAAGAAGTTGCCCAGCGCTCCTGAGTTTCCGGTCCGCTATTTGGATTCGAGCGATCGTCCGCAACCGCGATTTGATGTGGACTCAGGCAAAGGAATGACAACGACCGTGGGCCGCCTGCGCCCGTGTGGCGTGCTGGACTGGAAGTTTACCGTGCTCTCGCACAATACGATTCGTGGCGCGGCGGGAGCGGCGTTGCTGAATGCTGAGCTGTTGAAAGTTGAGGGATATCTGGACTAAGTCTCAGCGCGTAGTTCTTAGCCTTTAGCTTCTAGCCAAATCTCACCTACACTCATGCTAAAGCTAAGAGCTAATGGCTAACAGCTGCATCGTGATGAAATTCGGCGGCACCTCAGTAGGTGACGCTAAGGCCATCGAGCGGGTTGCGGCGATCGTGTGTGGACGCCTGCCGCAACGACCTGTAATTGTGGTGAGCGCCATGGCGCGGGTTACAGATCAACTACTGCGAATGGCGCGTGCGGCTGGATCTGGAGATCGCAAGACTGCGCTTACTCTGGCACGCGAGCTCCGCGAACGCCATTACAACACAGCTGGAGAGTTACTCGGCACAGCACTGTTCACGCAATTTCACAGCGATCTCGGAACCGAATTTGAGGAACTGGAAGAACGGCTGCGGGGGATCGCAGCTGTGGGAGAGCTCACACCCCGAACGACCGATCACGTTGCGTCGTTTGGTGAAGTGCTTTCGAGCAAGCTGGTGACGGCGGCACTGTCGGCGCATGGCATCGGAGCCAGCCTGGTGGATTCGCGAGATTGCATTGTTACGGACGAAACCTTCACGCGCGCCGCCCCGCTGTTCGAAGAAACCAACCTCAAGCTCACCGAGTTAGTGCGACCGTTGATTGAGAGCGGCCGAGTTTCGGTGATGGGCGGATTCATCGCGTCAACGCGGACCGGGATCACCACGACGATTGGACGCGGGGGGTCAGATTTTTCGGCAGCGATCGTTGGCGCCGGGCTGGGGGCGGAGAAGATTGAGATCTGGACGGATGTGGATGGCATGATGACCACCGATCCGAGTCTTTGTCCAGACGCTCATCGGATTAAAGTCATCAGCTTCGATGAAGCGGCTGAGCTGGCATATTTCGGTGCTAAGGTTTTGCATCCGGCCACGGTGCTTCCCGCGATCCAGAAGAATATTCCGGTTTACATTTTGAACTCAATGAATCCCTCGTGCGAGGGAACGCGAATTGCGGCTCAGGGTCCTCATTGCAAAAATTTCTTCAAAGCGATTGCTGCGAAAAAGCGAATCACGATTGTGGATGTTGCCGCGCCGCGAATGCTGCTGGCGCATGGATTTCTGCGATCGATTTTCGAGGCATTCGATCGCCATCGAATACCCGTAGATGTAGTCTCCACTTCAGAGGTTAGCGTCTCGCTCACTGTGGATTCGAATGAGCAGATTCCCGCGTTGGCGGCGGATTTAGCCCGGCTCGCGGATGTGAAGTACGAGGGACGTAAAGCAATCGTCTGCTTAGTCGGAGAGAATTTGCGTGAAGTACCGGGGATCGCGGCGCATGTGTTTGGCGAATTGTCGGACGTGAAGATCCGGATGATTTCGCAGGGTGCGTCAGAGATCAACCTGACGTTTGTGATTGATGAAGACCAGGTGCCCGCCGTGGTGAAGCGGCTGCACGCCGCATTTTTCAAAGATCCCGATCCTGAGGTCTTCGCGTAGGCTTTTTTTGCTGGGGGGCCGTCCTCCGCGCGAGTGATAAGCGGTTAGACTTTGAATGCCATGAAACTGCTCCTTTTAGGTGCGGGTAAGACCGGGTCTCTGGTCGGCGAGGTTGCGCGTGAACGCGGACATGACGTCGAGACGCTGCGGTCGGCGGATAACCCGAATACGAGTGCGCTGACGGCGGATCGCCTGGCGCCGTTTGATTGTGTCGTTGACTTCACGACGCCGCAGTGCGTGCTGGCGCATATCCGGGCTTGTACCGAAGCCGGAAAGAGCATGGTGGTGGGCACAACTGGCTGGCATTCGGAAATGGCGGGGATTCGGAAGCTGGTTGAACAACATGGCACAGGCTTTCTGTATGGATCGAATTTTTCCGTTGGTGTGAACCTCTTCTTCGATCTGGTGCGGGACGCGGTCCCTGCGATGCAGCAGGGATATGCCGCGCGGATTTATGAGCGCCATCATACGCAGAAGAAGGATGCGCCATCCGGCACCGCGGCGGCTATGCAGGCAATGCTACAGGAGAAAACTGGCGCGGAGGTCGAGATCACTTCATTTCGCGAAGGTGACGTGGTCGGAATGCACGAATTGGTGCTTGACTCGCACAACGACACGATTTATCTGTGCCACGATGCGAAGTCACGCCGGAGTTTTGCCGAAGGCGCGCTACGAGGGGCGGAGTGGGTTGTTGGGAAGAAGGGTTTTTTTGAGTTTAAGGATGTTTGGAGAGAAATGAAGTAGTGATACCCATGCCTCGCAAAGGCGGAGAGACCTTTCGGTCCCGCTCAGGGCAGGCTATGGGCCACCCCAGTTCTATATTCGCTCACCTGGTTTTCCATCCTCCAGTAATTCGCGTTATCTTATTCCTATGCAGCTTCGCGGATGCGGCACGGCTCTCGTTACACCGTTTCATCAGGATGGATCGCTGGACGAGCAGGCGCTCGGAAATTTAGTTGCGTGGCAGATCGAATCTGGCATTGATTTTCTTGTGCCTTGCGGCACCACAGGCGAGACGCCGACGCTTAGTCATGACGAATGGCTGCGCGTGATCGATGTAACAATCGAGGCCACTGCTGGACGTGTGCCGATCGTTGCCGGGGCGACCTCTAATTCCACACACGATGCAGTTGCGAAAGCGAAGGAAGCCGCCGAGCGGCCTGGGGTTGATGCAATTCTCACGGCGTCTCCTTACTACAACAAGCCCACGCAGGAAGGCCAGTTCCAGCACTTCAAAGCGATTGCAGAAGCTGTGAGCAAGCCGGTCATTCTTTATAACGTGCCGGGGCGAACGGCAGCGAATATCGAACCGAGTACGATTGCACGACTCTCGGAGGTTGCGAACATTGCAGGAGTGAAAGAAGCGAGCGGAAACCTGACGCAGATTGCGGAAATATGTGCGGCTGCGAGACCTGGGCTTGATTTCCGTGGCTTCTAACGAGATTCCTCGTGAAATGGCGGAGATGACTCGCGCTGCGCTGAACAACGACTGGACAACGGCGCGTCAGCTGTTGCGAAAATATTTGCCGCTAATGCAGGCTAACTTCATCGAATCGAGCCCAATGCCGGTGAAAGCAGTGTTGGCGATGATGGGGCGGATCGAGGAAACTTATCGGCTGCCGATGGTGCAGGTTCGCCGGGACACGCGCTCGAAGTTGCAGCGAATTGCTTCGGAGGCTGGCCTAATCGCGAGGGCCGCGGCGGCTACGGCCGAGGCGCAAGGATTTTTTGTATACGAAAATTGGGCGGCGGGACCGCATAAAGCCGTGCTGCATCGGTCCAATTGTGGACAGTGCAGCAATGGAAAGGCTCGCCCGGCGGGACATTCGGCGAATCACGCGCGCTGGCATGGGCCATATCCGACGCTGGCAGAGGCGCGGCAAACGGTACAGACGCTGCCAAGTGTCTTGATTCGGAGTGAGTGCAAATGCATTTGAGACGCGTCGTGCGTCATTGGTATATCTAAGTCAGAAGGAAGAAGTCAGAATGCAGAAGTGAATACTTGTCCCAGGAGTCGTGACCTTCAATGGTACGGATCAGTGCCGCGCTTACAATCATGCTCCTGCTTACCGGGTTGCCCGGCAACTCTGAAGGCAAGAAGGCTCTTACCTTCCAAACCGTTTCGATGGGAGAGATTGTAGATAAGGCGGCAACGGACGCTGGTTTTCGCACCCGGTACTGGTCGGAAGCGCATTTTGGCTTTACTACATTCAAGGCATCGAGCGGCAATACTCTGGCGGTGTTTTATGACGATTTCCGTAAGCCGGAAGAAGCGAAGCGCTTTTGTTCTTTCGCGGTCCACGAAAACATCTGCACACGGCGAGCAAACTGAATACCGTGCTGAATTTGTGCCGAATTGGAGTCATTCGGATACTGAGGTGATGTGGGTTATTGGGACTTCCAGTGCATTGGATCGATGCTCATATCGTGGATGACGCGCTAGCGCTTGAAAGGCAGTACAGACGCTAATTTCTGCATTTGCCCTACAGCGACTATTCTCCCAGAGCGGCCAATTTCTCTTCAGTTCTGACTTTTCACCTCCGACTGACTTTATACTTTCCTTTCTATGCAATCCTTGCAAAGTGAAATCGAACGTCTGGCTTCTATGGAGAAGTTGGGTCCGGATGCACGCACAACCTTCCTCGATTTCCGCGATCAGCTCACTCGCGGTGAGGTTCGGGCCGCTGAGAAGATTGCCGAAAACTGGAAGGTGAATGTCTGGGTCAAGCAAGGCATCCTGCTCGGCTTCAGGCTGGGTGAACTGGCGCAGATGGGAGGCGGAGAGTGTCTTTCGTTTGTAGATAAGGACACCTTCCCTGCCCGCAAGTTTTCGGTTATGGATCGCGTGCGCGTGGTTCCGGGTGGATCCTCGGCACGAGTGGGAGCGTATGTTGCGCCGTCGGTGATATGCATGCCCCCCATGTTCATCAACGTTGGGGCTTACGTGGACGAAGGCACGCTAATTGATTCGCACGCCTTGGTCGGATCGTGCGCGCAGATCGGCAAGCGCGTACATTTGAGCGCCGCGGCACAAATTGGAGGCGTGCTGGAGCCGGTGAATGCATCGCCGGTGATCATCGACGATGACGTGCTGGTGTGTGGGAACTGCGGAGTTTATGAAGGGACGCTGGTGCGCTCGCGAGCAG
>QHZV01000034.1 GCA_003224785.1 Acidobacteriota bacterium | reverse complement strand
TGCCCGCGACTCAATCGACGCGATTACGACCGCGGCGTTTCACGAGATTGGGCGCCGCGTGCGCAATGGTGGAACCAACGAATTCGACATCCAGAAGTGGATCCTCGAAGCGTTTCGGCGAGAGGACCTCATCGCTGACGACCCTCCGGTTGTGGCCGTAAATGCGAAGTGCTCAAATCCGCACTACTCGCCTTCAGAGGGGAGCGCAGCCCCCATCCGGGAGGGCGACTTCGTGCTGCTCGATATCTGGGGCAAGAAAAACACTCCCCGGGCCGTCTATTACGACATCACCTGGACTGGCTTCGTGGGCAAGGCTCCATCTGACCGCATGCACGAGGTGTTCCGCACCGTGCGGGACGCGCGCGACCTGGGCGCAAAATTCGTAACAGATGCCATCGCTGCCGGTGAAAAAATTGCCGGCTGGCAGGTGGACCGCGCAGTTCGCAGTCATATCAAGAAAGCTGGGCTAGCCGATTATTTCGTGCACCGGACCGGGCATGCCATTGGAACGGATGTCCACGCAAATGGCGCTAACATGGACGATCTAGAAATCCACGACGAGCGCCAGGTTCTTCCCAACAGTTGTTTTTCCATCGAACCCGGCGTTTATTTGCCGGAATTCGGCGTGCGCAGCGAAATCAACATGCTGGTGCGCAGCAACAGCGCCGAAGTAACTGGTAGAATGCAAAGTGAGATCGTACTCATCTGAATGGCAAGCCCTCCGTCAAAGCAAGCAACTACACAGATTCAACCCATAAGCACCATGTCGGTGATCGCGCCAGTATTGGGCTGGCTCATTCCCGGGGCCGGGCATCTGATTCAGAAGCGCTGGATTCGCGGCTTTCTGCTGATGGGTTCAGTTGTCACCATGTTCGTGCTCGGAATCCTGATGCAGGGGCGGGTCTATCAACCGAATGGCGGCGATATTCTTGATATTCTCGGCTTCGTTGGCGATGTCGGCGCTGGCGGGCTCTATATTTTCAGCCGCTTCAACGATTGGGGACATGTTGTGGTGGCTCATGCCACTGCGGACTATGGCACCAAATACATCATCGTCGCTGGCCTGCTGAATTTCATCTGCGTCGCGGACGCCTATCACGTGGCGATCGGGAAGAAACCATAATGGCTCTCTCCCACTTCAGCGCGGCCTTGCTCTTCTCCATCTTCGCCTCGGTGGTCTTCGGCATCACCGTGCGCGACAATCCGCGCGAGCAGATGCGCTACGGCCTGTATTGCTTCGCTATGTTTATGGGCGGACTGCTTGTGGCTGGATGGGTGATGTGGGGGCTGAGGCACTGAATTCAACTCTAATCTTTTGCCCTTTAGCTCTTACTAAATCAATTCGGTGCAGTAATTCAGTTGGGTTGAAGCTCAACGAGTTCGGTTCCGCGCAGTTACAGTATTCCGGACGGATTCAAGCTAAAAGCTAAGAGCTAACAGCTAAAAGCTCTCTTTCATCCTTCCCACACGAACGCATCAAACACGCGTCTGCTCTCAAATCCCAAATGGCGATAGAGATCGACTGCCGGTGTATTGGCCTCGGTGACGGTCAGGGATAGCGCTGAGAATTTTCTCTGGCCCAAGTTGCGCACCGTGGCCGCGAGTAGCGCCTTCCCCAATCCATGTGAACGATAATCCGGCAACACGCAAACTTGCGTCACGTGTCCGACATCATGCCGCACGCGCGAACACAGAATGATTCCGCCCAATGCGCCGGTGCGATCGAGCGCCACGAACGAAGACTCGGGATCGAATGTGCCGCATCCCGGAAAGCGAACGATGTTATTCACGAACCGCAGCGATCCGCTCAGCGTGCGGTATTGATCGTTGATTTCTGAATCTACGTGATTGCGATAGGCAGCCGTAATGACCTGCGCGGACGGCTGATAGTCCTGCTCGGTCCAGCGGCGAATCTCAAAAGGAGCGATGCCCACCGGTTCGGACTGTGAACTGGTCAGGGGTAGCGTCATAAATAGTCGCGCATGCCGGCTGAAGCGCTGGTCTTCAAATGGTTTCGCGGCAGCCCCGGTTTCGTGCGCCAGCAACTGCGCCTCAATCCGATGGACACCCGGCGATTGTTGCAGTGTCTCGATCACGTGCGTGAGCAGCCGCCGCTCCACTTGTTGGCGATCGTCTCCATTACTGCCATCGCTTACAAACAGGTCACCGATCACACCCTTGTTGTTTTCGTAAACGAAGAACGAATAACCAAAAATGCGTCCACGCGAAACCGCGGCGTATCCCGGCAGAAACTTGGCATCCATGTAGCGGAGAATCATCTCCGCCGAGCTGCTGTAATCCCAGCACAGCGCGTTGGCCCAAAGCTGAATTTCGTCCTCCAGCAAGGGACGCAAATCTGCCGAGGAAAAATGCCTGAGATCGAGAATCTCCACTACATCTCCTGGAAAGGTGCGAATGCCGCGCCAGAACTGAGTTTAGTGGCACCCCATGATTGCGGGCAAACTCCGGGAACAAGGAATGGCAACGGGAAGAGCGGCGGTTGGCTGCAAGGCACTATTTCGCTGGAACGTAGAACAGGTCTAGTTTTTGCGTTGCAAGATTTTCCAGGAACACGGTTTTCCTGCCGGCGGCTTTCGGCATACCTTTCGAATACCCTTGTGCCGCTACTAACAGATGCTCGCTCTCCGGCACTTGTCCGGTCTCATAACGCGGAACGACCTGATTGCGATAGAAGGCCAGCCCAAACTCAGTTTCGCGTGGCACCAGATAGACGGCGACCGACAGATTGCCAGCGCCGTAACGCGAGAGTTCATCGGCAATCGCCCGAGCAGACAAAGCCTGATTCAGAGGTGCTGCTCCGAGGCGCAACACAATCAATCCCACTTTCACGACTAGCAAAAAAACGACGCATGCTATTGCGGCCGTTACGATCAGCGGAACTACAGCTGCGCGTCCCCAAAATGCATGGGGATCGAGAAGAATGTAGCGGATCATGAGAGCCGGGAAAATGACTGCCGACGCTACCAGCGCATGCAAGCCGGCCAGCAGGGCAGAAGACTTTTCGCGATCGCGTTCCCGCCGCCACTGCGCCATCAAGACCGCTCCCGATGGAATCGCAGGCAGCACGTACCCAGGCAGCTTCGATCGGGAGATGGAGAAAAAAAACACGACGACCGCAATCCAGATCAGCAGGAAGGCATTCAGCCGGTCCGACTCTTGATTTCTCAGGCGGCGAGCCGACCAGATCACGGCCCCAATTACCGGCACAGTCCATGGCACCCAGCCAAGTGAAGTGACAGGCAGGTAATACCAGAAAGGTTCGGGATGGTGATAAAGGTTGGTGCCAAAACGCGCGAGGTTATGTTCCAGGATGAATACGCGAAAAAACTGTGGATTGCGAAGCTGCACTGCAGCGTACCAGGGCAGCGCGACCAAACAGAAGATGGCGAGGCCGGGCATCCACAACGTTTTCGTGAGGGCTTGAAAGCTTTTCTGTGATGCCGCAAATATTGCGATGACCACAGCCGCGAGAAATGGCGCAACTGGGCCTTTCGCCAACATGGCGAGTGCAAGAAAAAAATAAAACGCGGCCAAATATTTCCGCTGGCTGGATTCGAGCCATGCGAACCATGCCAGCATGGCGATGCTGAAGGTTGCCGCCAAATCCATATCCATGGAGGCAGCGCGCGAATATCCGACGACGCCGGCGCACGTCGCCAGCATCAGTGCGCCATCAAGTTCTACGCCTGGACGGAAACGGCGTAGAAACCAATAAACCGCCAGCACCAGCAGCAAGGCATCGCAAGCAGAAGGCAGGCGTGCCGCCCAATCGCTCACGCCGAATAAACTGTAAGCAGTCATCGCCTGCCAGTAATATAAGGGAGGCTTTTCCAGCCATGCCGCGCCACCAAGAGTTGGCGTGATCCAATCATGTCGAGCCAGCATTTCGCGCGCGACTTGCGCGTAACGAGGCTCGTCAGCGCCGATCAGACCGAACGGAGCCAGCTTCCAGAAAAAAAAGAAGGCACCGACCGCCAGAAGAAAAAGCCAATCGGGAACCCGTAAACGAGAGTTCAATCCATAAGCGGAATGCAGCGAATTTTCTGCGGGCCTCTGTGCTCTCTGTGGTTCCAAGGTTTTCTGATTTAACCACAGCAGAGGCAGAGTTACTTATAGAAGGTAGGAGCTAACGGACTGCCCTGATCTTTCCCAACACGCTCTCCACCGCGGCATGCAGCGGTCCATCCACTGAGCAGCCGCTGGCACAGCCGTGACCGCCTCCGCCAAATTCTTCCGCAATGTGCGCCACATCCAACTTACCTTTGCTTCGAAGACTAACCCGGAAGCGCCCATCCGGCAGTTCGCGAAAGAACACGGCAACTTCCACGTCGCTGATCGCGAGAGCATAGTTCACCAGGCCCTCGCAATCTTCTTCTTTTGCTCCAGTGCGTTCCATCTGCTCTTGCGTTGCCCAAATCCAAGCCATGGGGCCTTCGCGCTGCAACGCAGAAAGGGCCAAGCCAAGCAAACGCATCTTCGCCGTCGAATGTCCGAAATAAATTGGCCGCGCGCAGCGGACCGGATCAGCACCGGCAAGTACCAACTCTCGCGCCAGTTCAAATGTGTGCTGGTTTGTGCCTTCGAACATGAATGCGCCGGTATCGGTCAGGACGGCGGTGTAAAGGCATGTGGCAATCTCTGCCGAAATCTTCACTCCCGCTTGCTTCGCCAGCTTGTACACCATCTCAGCGGTCGCCACTGCTTTCGGGTCAATCCAGTTCACGTTCGCAAACGCGCGACCGCTTCGGTGATGATCAATATTAATCAGAAAATGATTTTCGAGGCCCTCGATCCGTGTGCGTTGAACGCTGTCACATTCCAGCACGATTGCCGCGTCATAACTGCCATTCACCCGCTCGGCGTGCGCGATTCTTTCTGAAAACGGCAGCGATTGATACACACGAGGCACGCCGCCGAAAAGCACCATGTCCGACTGCTTGCCCATTAACCGCAGGATTTCGCCGCAAGCAAGCGTGGATCCCACAGCATCGCCATCGGCGCGCGCGTGCGAGGTCAGCACAAACCGGCTTCGCTGCTCGATCTCTTTGAGGACTTCGCCTAACATTTTGCTCGTCCGCGGCCTCCGTTTTTACCTGCGCCTTTTTTTCGACCGGCCCAGCAGTTCTTCGATTCTGCCCTGGTATTTCTGCGATCGGTCGAGCTGAAAATATAATTCCGGAGGACGCCGCAAGTGCAAGCGGTCGGCAACTTCACTTCGAATGAATCCGATCGCCGCAGTCAATCCTTCAAGCGTGCTCTCCGCCTCATCGTCGTCGCCCTCGACAACAACAAAAATCCGCGCCGAACGCGAGTCCTCCGCCAGCAGCACACTGCTCACATTGACCAGCCCAATTCGCGGATCGGCCAGCTCGCCCTCAACGATGGTTTCAATCTCTTCTCGTAGCGCCTCTCCGAGGCGCTCACGATGGTATTTCGCTCCACGCTTCTCCACAGTTCACCTCGGTTGCGGACGATGGCCCCATTCGACTTCGCGCAGGGCAGGTCCGCGCGGCACATACATCTTCTTTGATGTCCGAATAAAACGGATGAGAATATCAGAAATTGTGGTTAGGGGTTTGTCAAAGGAATGATGCGGGGAATCGGGATTGTGTGACCTGGTGGCCATGAACCGAGAAGCGAACTGTGCCAGCGGCCTTGTCTTTAGGTAACTTGGTTCGCCTGAAAACCCTAGCCTACACTCGATTGTCGAGACGAGGGCATGATCGATACGAAACCAAATCTCCCCAGGTGGGCAAGAGGCGTGCTCCGTATGGTGGGAGCCGTGAACCTAGTGCTTGCGCTAATCGGGATATCTTTCGTAGTGGACTCAATGTATCGGTTCTCAACGAACAAATACCCAGGAGCGCCAGACGCACCTTACTTCGAGACGGTCTTTGTAGTAATGCTGGCGATTGAGACCGCATTCCTAGCCATCCTCACCACGATGGCTGTTCGGCTCATAAAGGCGAGGTTCTCAATCATAAATTCATATTCTCTCTGGATATTAGCGGACATCGTTTACAACCCCGCAATCACGATGCTCTGGCGCCCCAACCCGCTAGCACACAGTATTGCCGCTGCAACTGCAATTACTACGGACGGGATTTTTCTTGAGCTGTGTGTTCAGGCGCCCTCGGTTATTTTGCTGCAAGTGATCAGGTGGCGTTACAGCGCGCAGCAAAATCGACTAACAACGTTTGCCTCGTCACAGCGCACTTGACGTTCGAACTTCTTCAAGCGAAACCCTCGATCGTTGTCATCCCGAACGTGCTCGGCATAGCAGTCGGGAGAGGGACCTTACGCCAGCTTGCAATTTGTGTGCAGTTCGCGGCACTGCATCCGGCACAAGCAGCATCTCCGATGCCCTCTACGCCGCTGCAAACGCACGCGCGCATCGTAAAGTCCCTCTCGTGCGCGCTTGAGCGCGCCGTTCGGGATGACAATCATAGCTTCTGGGATTGTTTACAGGAACTCCACGAACGAATCCACCACTTCCGCCCCCGCGTTATTTGCGATCCGCATCGCTTGCCGCTCCACATTCTTCATCAGGCCATCGAGATAATCGCGGG
>QHZV01000033.1 GCA_003224785.1 Acidobacteriota bacterium | reverse complement strand
GGCAGGCCTGGAGCTTCAAGACGCCCGAGTCGGAGAAGGCGTGGCCAAGGGAGTTCTCGGCGGTGATGTCCAAGGCGGCGGACCAGCGAACCTGTTTCTGCGGATGCAAATTGATCAGCTGAGAAAATTCGCCTGGCACAAGCGGGAATGGAAAGCACTGGACGTGTTTAGGCAGGACGGAACCGGCCTGGCGTCGTTCGATCCGGCGTTGCGCGATGACCCTGAATTCAAGGTTGTTTCTGGCGGTTGGCCAAAAGACTGGTGCGCGATCTGCAATTGGGAATTTAACGAGGATCCCGAGCACTCGATCGGCTACACCAATGGTCGGCTGTGGATTTGCTCAAAGTGTTACGGGGCCTTCCTTGGTCCCGATGCGAAGCCTGAGTCCGTCTGAATCCCTAGATACAGCTCCCAAACAAAAATGCCCGGCTGGTTGGCCGGGCTTTTCCATTCCCTCGGAGAAACTACTTTGTTTCGTTACCAGGTGAGGCGGTAAACTCTTTCGGTTTGGCGATGGGACGCGCGGTGCGACTGGTCAGAGTTGGTGCAGCGGCCGCCGCGCCGTAGCGTTCCATCAACATGGGAACCATCGCGCCTTCCGCTTCCTTGACGAAAGTCATCTGGCCTTCGGCGTTCAGGTCAACCCGGACAAAATCTCCCAGGCGAATCTGGCCGGTTGCAACCAGATTTGCCATGGGAAAGACAAGGTGGCGTTCGATCGCACGCTTCAGATGACGAGCACCATAGCGCGCGTCCGTTCCTTCGTGAAGAAGGAAGCCCTTCACCTTGGGCGTGCATGAAAAAACGAACTGGTTCGCGGCGGATGCCATGAGCACGCGCTGCTGAACCATACCGAGTTCAATCTCAAGGATCTGTTCGAGATGTTCCGACCGCAGGGTCTTGAACACCACGACTTTGTCAATGCGGTTCATGAACTCGGGCGTAAATTTGCGACGGGCGGCCTCGACGGCGGTGCGGTTGATCTTGTCGTCGAGGCCGTCATCTACCACGTTGGGTTTCGGGGCGAATCCGAGTCCACCCTCGACCAGGTTGCTCATCTCGCCTGCCCCCAGGTTTGAGGTCATAATAATGATGCATTGCGAGAGGTCCACTCGGCGGTTGTCGCCGAGCGTGAGCGTAGCCTTGTCGAGGATGCCTAACAAAAGCTGCCACAGAGCGTCTGACGCTTTTTCGATCTCGTCAAACAAAAGAATAGAAAGTTTCAGCTTGTCGGTGTGCCACTGGTTGAGCGCTTCCTGCGTAAGCAGCGGGTGCGTCTCGCGGTGACCAAGGTAGCCCGGAGGCGAGCCGATCAATTTTGCGATTTCGTGCGAGTGCTGAAACTCGGCGCAATCGATCTTGATGCAAGCGCGCGCGTCGCCAAATAGAGATTCCGCCAGAGCTTCCACGACCCGGGTCTTGCCCGATCCGGTTGGCCCCAGGAACAGCAAATTTCCCACTGGGCGGTTAGGGGCATTCAGCCCGGCCAAGAACATCTGATATATCTCGACGACCTTTTCTACGGCCGCTTCCTGGCCAACGATCTTGCGATGCAGTGCTGTTTCGAAATCCCGGGCATCAGTGCTCCGGCGACTAGGGTCAAGGACTGTGCTGGCTATTGTCTTCATCATGGGGGCGCCTAGCTCTCCTTTTTAGGCCTGCGCGGTGTGGCGGCTATTTTCAACGGAATGACATTTTTTGTCATGCCAAAAATTCGCTGCCACTCCAACTACAAGCAAGCACCTGGCCAACTCAACCGAACTGGCAAGCCTACGTTCTACAAGCGATTAGATGCAGCCACTGCTTTGAGAGAGTCACCTACATTCGTCGGTGAAATCGTGTAATGAGAAATCTTTTGCGCAGGCGAGGGGAAAACTGGGCCGCGGAGGTCAGGGGTCAGGCTTCAGGGCTCAAGCGTCAGGTTTCAGGGGAAAACGGGATTACGAACGCAACTTTGAAATTTGGAAAGCGAACACAGCCGCAGATTAGAGCTTGGGGTTGGGGAAGAATTGGAACTCAAGACTTGAAGACCGAAGCCTGACGCCTGACGCCTGAAATCTGACGCCTGAAATCTGACGCCTGCCTAAAGCCCGAAGCCTAACGTAACTAGCGACTGAAATTTCACATAGTTAGCATCGAAAAAGGCGCTTTTACAGGAGAAAACCGTGCGCAGAAATGGCATAAATCTTTTTCTAGTCATGGCTGTGGGTGCGTTTGGCCTCGGCGTAGTTCACCTGCGCACGGTAAAGGCGGCTGCGGAACCGCAAGCGGCACAACTTGTACCCGCGAAAGTAACAATGCCAGGGCTTCCAATCGCGCAGCCAAAACTTCCGGCTCCAGGAACGGCGCTGTATGAGACGCACCGCGGAGATACAGTTATTTCTGTAGCTCGGCATTATCTTTCGCAGACCTCTTATCTGACCTCAAGCGAACTGGCACAAGCGCTGCATGGTGCCAATCCCGAAGTGCACGGGACATTTTTGAAGGCTGGTCAGGAACTCACCATACCCGGAATTCTCGATACGCCGGTTGCGGAGAAGTCGGTTGCGGTGCCGAAGGATTTCGAAGTACGCGCAATCTATCTAACTGGATTGATGGCGGCAAGCGACCACGGCATGAAGATCGTCCGCCGCTGGCGCGAGGCGGGCGGCAATGCAGTTGTGTTTGATATTAAGGATAGCGATGGAACGGTCAATATTCCGTTCGAGCATCCGCTGATCGGTGCGCACAAGGTTTACATCCACGACCTGCCGAAGTACACGCATTTTTTACATTCTCAAGGTATGCATGCGATTGCTCGCATTGCAATGTTCCGCGATGAGCGCCTGGTAGTTTCTCATCCCGAGCTGGCAGTGAAGTCGAAGAAGACCGGTCAGCCTTGGCGCGAGAACGGCAAACTGGTTTGGACCGATCCTTCGCGAGTCGAAGTGCAGGAATATGACATAGCTTTGGCGCTTGCCGCAGCTCAAGCTGGAGCCGACGAGATTCAGTTCGACTATGTCCGCTTCCCTGCTGAGGGCGATCAGAAAGACGCGAGTTTCTCATACCAAAAATCACGCCCGGAATGGCAGCGTGCCGATGTGATCGCGGACTTTCTGCGCAGGGCTTACACCTCGCTTCACCCGAAAGGCGTCCTGCTCTCGCTAGATGTTTTCGGAGTGATGGCCTGGCAGCGGCCAGTTGATCTTGCGCATACTGGGCAGGACATTGTGCGCATGGCGAAGTATTGCGATGTGCTCTCGCCCATGATCTATCCTTCGCACTTCTTTGGCATGGATGGCATTGCCCGGCCCGGAGACGAGCCTGAACACTTCATTGGCGAATCCATGGACCGGTTTGAATTGATTACAAAATCCAGCGGTGCGGTAATTCGTCCCTGGCTGCAGGCGTTCGCGTGGCGGACGAAAACTTATTCTCCGAAATACATTGAAGTCCAGGTGCTGACCTCGAAGAACAAGGGTGGGGTCGGATTCCTCTTCTGGAATGCGAACAACGACTATTCGAAGCCGTATGCCGCGATGCCGGAGATGAAGGCTCCAGGTGGAACTACCCCGCTGAGGGCACCTTGCTTTCCAAGCTGAAGCTTGCTGAAACCCTGATTCACACAACGCGGCCATGAATGGCCGCTCTTCCAGCACAAACAGAATCGCGTGCACGCGGCACACTCCCAACAACTACCGTGGAAGAGCGGCCATTTATGGCCGCGTCGCGAAAAAACGATCGCCCTTTAGGGCCTGCCAAGTTGAAGCTCGCCAAAACGTGATTCAGTACACAACGTGGCCATAAATGACTGCTCCTCCGCGCTCGAAACGGCGACAACCATTGTTGGTGGAAGAATAACCGGCTGCTTGGCGGGCGAGGGCGCCCGCCCCACACGTCGGCGCTACTTCCCGAGCTTGCCCGGCCAGTTCAGGGTCAGCGAGATGGGCGCGGCGGTGACTTCGGGTTGGACAGGAATGAGGAACCGATTGCCGGCGGGAGTGACGTCGAAATTCGAGTTACCGCCGGCTAGAATATGCGCAACAGAAAACAGCTTTCGATAGTTGCGGGTTTCCAATTGATCGCCATTGGCGACCACTTCGACGGCGTCGATCTGTGATTGGCCACCTGAAAACTCGTAAAAATAAAGTTCCCTGCTGTCACCCCGCCAGACTGGAGCGGTTCCGCCACTCTGGGAGATTTGCCAACGACCGTTTGCCTGGGGAAAAGACGTGATGTAAATCTCCTGCCGCCCGGACTCGTTGGAGGTGTAGGCCAGCCACTTGCCGTTGGGAGACACTCTGAAAACGTCAATCGTGCCCTGCTGACCCTGTGGTTGCACCACGAGGAAAGGTTTCTTCTCGCCGCTCGTTTGGACCGCCCAAACCGAGGCGCCGGTGGGGCCGTTCGCCTTGCCGTAAAGGAGATATTTGCCGTCAGGGGACCATTGCGGCCAAGTGAAAGTTACAGGAGTGGTATCGTTTTCAGACGCCGCGAGTAATTCATCCTGACCACCGCCATTCGACGGATGCGCATGAAGGGTAGATCCAGCCGACAATCGTGATCCGCTAAGCTCCGAAAAGACAATTTTTTGGCCATCCGGAGACCAGGACGGCTCCATGTTTTGTGCGGGATTGAATGTAATACGGGTCTTAGTACCACGAGCCAGGTCGAAAACAAAGATGTCTGCCCTGGGCTGATCGGCGGTGATTGCCACGCGCTTGCCATCGGGAGAAAGACGCAAGCCAGCGAGAACCCCGACAGATAAGCGGTCTTTCACAGCGTAGCCGACGTCTTTACCTGCACGATCCACCCAAATTAAGTCAGTGTTCGCGGCGGACTCGCCCGAAACCGTAATCAGCGTGCCCTCGTCGCTGGCGCTAAACGTAGTCCGCCAAACGCTGGGGTCGTACTGAGCGTGATCCGTGATCGCGATGGGGTCACCCGAGAGCGTCGCTGTTGCGGGATCGATCTTCTGCGCAATGAGCGCGGTCTGGAGATGGTAAAGAAGATATCCGGATGCGTATTGAGCAGCCGAGTCGGACGCCAGTACCAATTTCATGTCGGAGCTATCGACGGAGCCGAGGTAAATTCCGTTCTGCTCCGGGTTGGTACCGGAATGATTGGTTGCGAAGAACAGGAAGTGCTTGCCATCGGGCAGGAATGACGGCCAACGATGGGTTGTGTGTTTGGACGGATCAAGCTTGGTCAGCCGCTCAGGT